>JAYRNS010000267.1:0-9389 GCA_041912075.1 Anaerolineae bacterium | reverse complement strand
TCCACATGCAGGCAATACCGACCCCCCTGTGTTTGTTGGGTGTGCTGGCCGCACGTGGCCGGCCCCAGTCGATCGCTTCGGCCGCTTTCTGGATGCATTCACTGAGACCGGTTGGGTGCATGATCATCCCCGTGACCGTTTCCTGGCCTTCTTTGACGCAGTTGAGCAGCCGCACCTGCACGGGGTCCAGCCCCAGGGCGTGCGCCGCGCGGTCGATGTGCTGTTCGATTGCCCAATGGATTTCGGGCATGCCAAAACCGCGCATCGCCCCCCCAATCGGGTGGTTGGTGTAAACACAGAAAGAATCGGCCCAGACGTTGGGCACGTAGTAGGGGCCGGTCGAGCTGTAGCCGGCGGCGCGTGTGATGTTGACGCCGTATTCGGTGTAGGCGCCGCCATCCCAGTAATAGGTGTTTTTCATCGCCAGGATGCGCCCATCCGGCAGCATACCGAGTTTGATGTGTGCAATCAGCCCCTGGCGCACAAAGGTGGTGTAGAACTCCTCTTCGCGCGTCATCACCAGCTTCACCGGCCGGCCACGCGCTTTGAGCGCCATGGCCACACAGGCCCCTTCCATCGACACGCCCGCCTTGGCACCAAAACCGCCGCCGACGAACGGGGTAATGACCCGCAGGCGCCCGTGGCTGATCCCCAGGGCTTTGGCAATCAGGTTGCGCTGGGCAAAGGGCGACTGGCTGGAGGCCCACAACGTGATCTTGCCGTTGCCGTCGACCTGGGCCACGGTGGCGTGGGTTTCCAGCGGCACGTGCTGCACATGCGGTACCTGGTATTTGTGCTCGACGATCGCACCGCCGGCCGCCGTGACCTCAGCGAACGCCTGGTCGATGTCGCCTTTGCGCACCCTGAACCAGTTGGAGATGTTGGTATTTTTTTGCGGAAAGATGAAGGGCGCATAGACATAATCGATCAGGTTGGGATGCAGCAGCTGTGCTTCGGGACTGGCACCGAATTCCGGATCGAAGACGCCGGGCAGGTCCTCGTACTCCACTTCGATGAGGCGGATGGCCTCTTCGGCGATCTCCAGGGTGTCAGCCGCCACGCCGGCCACCGGCTCGCCGACGAAGCGCACCCGATCCACGGCAAACATCGGCCGGTCCGAGAGGTAGAGCCCGGTCAGGCCGGGGAAGTCTTCACCGGTGACGACCACACGCACGCCGGGCAGCGCACGCGCCTTGCTGACGTCGAGCCGTTTGATCAGCGCATGCGGCCGGGTGCTGCGTTTGAGCTGGCCGTAGAGCAGGTTGGGGCCAAACTGCATGTCGTCGACGTACTGTGCGGCGCCGGTCACTTTGGAGCGGCTCTCGACGCGTGGGAAACTGGCACCGACGATCGATGTCTTTTTGATGGTCATAGGTCACCTCCTGCCCAGGTGCTGTGACTGACAAACTCGCGGCGTGCAGCCTCGCGCACCGCGTCGACGATGCGTGTGTAGCCGGTGCAGCGGCATAGGTTGCCGACGAGGGCCAGACGAATTTCCTCTTCGGATGGGTTGGTGTTACGGTCGAGCAGGGCACGGGCCGCCATCAGGATGCCGGGGGTGCAGAAGCCACACTGCGTCCCGCCCAACTCGATCATTGTTTCCTGGATGGGATCAAGCTGTGTATCGTGCGCCAGCCCTTCGACGGTGATGATCGCGCTGCCATCAATTTCCGGTGCCAGCACCAGGCACGAGTTGACCGGCTCGCCGTTCAAGAGCACGGTGCAGGCACCGCACTCACCGGCCGAACAGCCATTTTTTGTACCGGTCAGGACGAGGACGTCGCGCAAGAGGCGCAGCAGCGTGTAATATGGGGGCACCTGCATCTGGTAGGGTTCGCCATTGACCGTAAAAGCGATCTTGTGTTCCATAGTCAAACCTTTGTCATCCCTGTAGGGCGGTGACGATTAGTGCTCTGGGTAGGTTGGATGTTGTCACCGTTCTGCGCTCATACGCGGGCCAGACCAGTGGACCTTCTGGCCCAAGAGAGCACTAGACGGGCAGTGCCACGATGACGTTTTCGATGGCTCGGCGGGCCAGCACACGCACCATGGCGCGCCGGTAGGCCGCGCTGGCACGCACGTCATCGATCGGCCGGCTGGCGTTCATCACGGCAGTGGCTGCGGCCTCGATGGCGTCTTCGTCGATGTTCGCGGCCAGAATCGCCGCGGCCTGGTCGGCCAGCAAAGGCGTAGGGCCCACCGAGGCCATGGCGATACGCCAGGCCGTTTCGGATGGATTGCTCAGGTCTGGCCAGCTCAGGGCCGCCACACCCAGTACGGCGATGTCTCCCACGCGTGTCCGGCCCAGCTTGTTGTACTGGCCCACGGCCCCCGCCGGCGGAACCGGCAGCTCCAACGCCAGCAAGAATTCCCCACGCTGCAGGTCGGTCTTGCCTGGTCCCTTGAAGAAGTCCACCAGCGGTAGTTTGCGCACACCCTCCTGCGCTGGGCTGTAGATGACGGCCATCGCCTGGTAACAGAGCAGCGCCGGGATGCTGTCACCGGCCGGGCTGGCGTTGCAGACGTTGCCCCCGATCGTGGCGCGGTTGCGCAGCTGGTAGGAGCCGACGGTCGCACACGCTTCAGCCAGCATGCGATAGAAGGCATTGACGTCGGGATCGTTGGCGACTTCGTTCATCGTGACGGCTGCGCCGAGGGTGAGACCTTTTTCGGCATCGAAGGCCAGGGTACGCATCCCCGGCAGACCTTTGACGTCGACAACCACCGCCGGGCGGACGAACTCCCCGCGGATGCGGATGATCAAATCGGTGCCGCCCTGCAGGATACGCGCCGTGTCGCCGCGCGCCACCAGAATAGCACTCGCTTCAGCAAAGGTCGATGGTTTTACATAATCGAATGGTTCCAATGGAGTCCCTCCGATGTGGATGGATGCGTGGTGCCTGACGTTATACGTTGAACCACCACGCATCCCGTGCTGCGTTCGTATGATGCGTGAGACCAATGGCCTCAAGTTCTTCTAGACATCTCAGCCGCAAGGCGTCCTGCGAGCCTCGTCGTCTGTTATGACTGGGGCGGTTCGACCGGCGCCTGGTCATCGGCCGGGTTGTACGTGCGTTCGACCGCCCCCAAGCGGCTGGGGGGAAGGATCACAAAGAGCAGGTTTAGCAGAATACCGACAATAGCCGAAAAGACAATGGCCGGAATACCACTTGGGAACAGCACCGGAATGGGGAAGGGGAACAACCCATTCTCCAGTGCAAGATTGCCACCGACACCCAGCACGATGATGACCGCACCGATCGCCAGGTTGCGCGGGTCGAACAGGTTGACCTTCTCGGACTGCAGAAGAGCGACACCCTGCATGCCGATGACGCCAAAGAGATAGATCGACAGGCCGCCCGTCACGGCCACGGGCAGGGTGTTGACGAGTGCGGCCAGCTTGCCCACGAACCCCAGAGACATGGCAATCACGCCGGCCGCCATCAGAACCGGCACTGAGTAGTTGCGCGTAATGGCCATCAGGCTGTTGTTTTCACCGTAGTTGGTGCCGGCCGCACCACCCAGGAAACCGACGACCAGGTCATCGGCGCCGTCGGCCACCAGGTTGAGACCAATCAGCTTTTTGATCTCCAGTGGTTTGCGGCCGAGTTCCTTGGCCAGCTGATCGATGTACAGGCTCATCTGGTACAGGTGGGCGGTCGATTCGGGGATCGTTGCGATGGCGATCAAGGCGACACTCAACACGATGCCCCAGGCAGCCGGGTTCTCGAATGCGGGAAAGGTAAAGGCGGGTACCTTGAACCAGGGTGCGGCCGCCACAATGCCGAAGTTTACCAGTCCCATCGCATAGGCGACGATGTAACCAACCACTGCACCCAGCAAGATCGGCAGCATACCCAGCAGACCACGACCCTGCAAGTAGACCGAAAAGGCGATGGTGACGATCAGGGTCAAAAAGGCCACGGTCCAGTTGGCCCCCGCCATCCCCAGCGCGGCGCCCGACAAGGCCACGCCGATCACGATCGCCACGGTGCCGGTGACTATAGGCGGCAGCACTTTGTCCAGTGCCGCTTTGCCGGCTCGCATGATCAATAAACCCACCACGATCTCGACGATCGCCGTGCCGAGGATGCCGACCTGGGCGATGCGTACACCTTCGGGACAGTAGACTTGGGCGGGGTCGTTGAAGCAGTCGCCGGCGAACTGCGACATGACAACGATGATGACCGTGATGTAACTAAAGCTCGAACCGTAGTACAACGGGATGCGCCGGCCCGACACCAGCAGGGCGACGATCGTGCCCAAACCGCTGGCAAAAAGGGTCACACCGACGTCGAACTTGGTCAAAACGGCCACCAGCACGGTTGCGGGGAACATGGTAAGAACTTGCTGAAAGCCCAGGGATATCATCGCCCCGATCGGCGGCCGGTCCTGCGGCAGATAGCCGATCGCCTTTTTTGGCGAAATCGTAGCTCCCATCTGACAATCCTCCTTTGCGAATTCAGAGCGTCATGAGCTGCACGTATACCGCGCGGGCCTGTCCTCCTTTGCCTGGGTCAGGCCGCAAAATGGACGATCAAGTTCTCCTTTCTTTCGAATATTTTCTCCGGCCAGGCACGCCGCTGCCGTCAACGAATGGGGGCAACGAATCAACGAATCGTACCTCGCCGCCCGAATCCGTTGACAGCAATCCGTTCCGCTACCGAACCGCACATCGGCGCTCCTAGAAATTCCTACTCCCTACTCCGTACTCCCTACTCCCTCCCCTGCGAACACAAACAATCCCCAAACTTCGTCTTCGGCATCGCCGCCTTTTTGGCCATCAACTCGGCATAACGGTCGTCGTCGACATAGGCCACCATCCGGCACAACGAGGCTTCGCCGTCCACGAAACGCCAGGGAAAACAACCGATCTCCACCCGCTGGTTGAGCAGCAGGTCGATGTCGCCGCCAACACATTCGCCGTGGATGATACCGTACGGGAACATCTCGATGTGCATCAGCTGGTATTTGTCGTCGGTAAACACATCGGCCAGCGGCTTACCGTATTTGCTTTGGAAGTGCAGGTCAGCTTCTTTGGCCTGGCGCGGCATCCATTGGCGAATGATCGTGTTCATGGGGTGGTCGGCACTCCCGCAGTCGACCGCCAGCCACTTCAGCTTCTTGGCTTTGCACCACTCGGCAAACTCACGGTCTGGGCCTGGATGTTTGACCATATACCGGATTTCATCGGCCAGCGGCTGATCCCACCCATAGCGGTGATAACCAGTGTGGATGATCAGGATATCACCCTCACGGACTTCTACCCGCTCTTCGACCATTTGTGACGTGTAGATGTCGTAGTCGCCAGCAGCATCCGACAGATCGACAATCGCAGCCGGGCCTGTCAGAAAATCAAGGGTCAGGCTGGCGATGTCTTTTCCCGGTGTGTAGAAGTGGATTTCGCCATCGAGGTGCGTGCCGAGGTGGTTGGAATGGGTAACGATCTGTCCGTTGGCGCCGTTGGGTGCTAGCCGCTTGAAATACTTGATCTGCAGCGGCTCGTACGTCGGCCAGGCGGGGGTGCCAATGCCGAGGGGGATTGTGAGATCGATGAACTTCACTGGTCAGGACCTCCCTTTTGATGGTGGTGTAATTTTTCTTGTGCTGCGTCATTTCTCGTAGGAGGAGTCAGGCATCCCCAGATGCCGTCCGCACGTGGGCGTGCGGACTCCTCCAATTACGAATGATCGCAAGCTGGCCGCCAGCGCCATTGCCTGGGCGCTGGCAAGTTGGGCGAATTATAACGCCCGGTCGGCTGCCATAATATGATAAATGTCATGCCGCTTCCAATCACCAACTTGACAAGAAATGGATTGGCTTGGCATAATGGTTTTACATCGTGCGTCCGTTGCGGTTGCGTGCGCGCTTGTCGAACGTCATGGAGCGCGTAGGATTTCACTGCGGTAAAAAATAGGAAATCGGCTTATGCAATTCGATCTGGTATTCGAAGGGGGCGGGGCCAAAGGCATGGCGTTCGTCGGTGCCCTGACCGCGCTCGAGGCGGCGCACCACACAGTCGGTCGTGTACTGGGGACCTCGGCCGGGGCCATTCTGGCCACTTCCCTGGCCGCCGGCTACGGCGCCCGTGAGATGAGGGCGGCGTTGAGCGAACAGGTAGACGGGCACCCCGTCTTTGCCACGTTCTTGGGCAATCCTGACTTTCCGGCACCGGATGAACTTCAGACCGGGGCGATGCGCTGTTTGTTGTCCGATCTCGATATTCCCTTTTTGCCCAACAACCTGGAAATGCGCATCGACGACTGGCTGGTGCGCAAGATGGCCGAGACACCCGGCCTACGCAACCTCCTTTCGTTTGTGGACCGCGGGGGCTGGTATGCGGCCGACCGTTTCGTTACCTGGCTGCGACGCTATCTCGACCAGGGCGACGACTGTGGCCGACCCCGCTGTTACAGCGAAATGACCCTGGCCGAGCTCTTTGAGGCGACTGGTCGCGAGCTGACGTTGGTGGCCGCCGATTCCACGGACGGGCGCATGCTGGTGCTGAATCACCGAACGGCACCCGATTGCCCGGTGGTCTATGCCGCACGTATGTCGATGAGCGTGCCGCTGCTCTGGCAGGAAGTGATCTGGCAGGCCGGGTGGGGGCTGTACCGCGACCGTGATCTGACCGGACATGCCGTCGTGGACGGCGGACTGCTGTCGAACTTCCCGATCGAGCTGTTGATCTCGGGTGATCCGCAGGTGACGGCCGTCATGGGACCCAAACAGACCGGTGCCATCATCGGTTTTCTGATCGATGAGACGTTACCGGTGCCAGGTATTGAACAGCTTACGTCGGAGACGCTGCCCCCGGCCCTGGCTGCACTTTCCACCGTCCAGCGGTTCACACGTCTGGTCAATACAGCCATGCAAGCGCACGACCGGGCTGTGATCGATGCCTTCGAGAACCTGGTAGTTCGTTTACCCGCCCGGACCTACGGCACCACCGAGTTCGGCATGACCAATGCTCGCCGGGAGGCGCTCATCTCGGCTGCCCACGCGGTGACCGAACGCTATCTACAACAGCGTCTCAGCGCACCACCCGCCGACCTCGCGGGCATCCTGCCGGTGCCGGACAATGACCTGGCCCGGCGAAGGGCGCTGCACATGCTGGCGGAGTAGAACCCGGCATTACGGCACGATGGGCTGCCGTTGGTCGATGTCGAAGCCGTAACCATCGATCAGGATGTGCAGCGTGATCCCCAGCAGGGCTACCGGTTTGATTTCGTCGATCTTGTGAATGTCGGTATACGCCATGGTGCTGGCGTCAACCACCACCACACTGTGCTGCCCGATGACTTCAAAACGGTTATTGGCACCGATGACGATCGCCGTGTCTTCGTCGATCCCCACACCCAACAAAAATGGATTGTAAGCCGCCGCAGCCAGGAGCCGGCCTGTGCGCAGGCGCTGGCTGAAGTGCTGGTCGATGATCAACCGGTTGGTCAAACCCAGTCCAGGCGCAAAATTCATCATACGCTGTTGGGGCACGCTGCCCTGCTCGCCAAAGGCAATCATATGCTCGCACAACACGGCGGCGCCCGCACTCGTACCCCCCACCAGCAGACCGCCGGCGTGCCGCCGCCGCAGCGTCTGGGCCAAGGGTGTGCCGCCCAGCACCGCCGAAAAGCGCAGCTGGTTGCCGCCCGCCAGGAAGACGGCCGTCGCATCCTCCAGACGTTCGATCAGATTGGAATCGAACCCGTCCTGCCGGTCGAACACCGGCAGAATTTCGACGTGCGCTGGTGCCATGGCGCTAAACAGTTGGTAGTGCTGCTGACCGGCGTGCGCCCTCGCTTCGCCCGACGCGGTTGGAATGATGACGATACGCGCCTGGCTGCCACCGGCCAATGTGCAGAAATGACGCAGGATGCGCTGGGTATCGTTCGACTCTTCGGCACCGCCGATGGCAAACAGAAGACCGCGTTGACCGCCCTCGGGCGTGGGTGCAGGTGACATACGCGTGCGATGGTCCTTTGCTAGAACGAGCTGCGCTGCGGCGCCAACAGTGGGTTTTCGGGGGCGCGCACGCGGCGGTTGTCGATGTCGTACCAGAATTCCTGCGGCAGCGTCGTGACCTGCAGACCCTCGATGTGGACCGGCTGGCCAAACTCCACGTCGTACAAATCGGTGCGCACGATCTGCCGCCCGTCGGCCAGGGTGGCTGGATCGCCGCCGACCGCTTCGAGCAGATTGCCTGGATGCAGAACGATGGCCGAATTGGCGTGCACGCCGACACCCAACAGGAACGGGTTGGCCGCCACGGCGATACCCAGGGGGCCATACCAGCGATCGTCACGATAATCGGCCACGACCATCAGGCGGTTACTCAGTCCCAGTCCGGGCGCAAACCGTACCGAGCCACGGATCGGTGCCGGTCCTTCGTTGGCATAGGCGATCATGTGTTCGGCCAGGAAAGCTGCGGCCGACCCGCTGCCCGCGGCCACTTTGCCGCGGGCGTGCCCCCGCCGGATTGCCGTGGCCAACGGTGTGCCACCCAGAACGGTCGAGAGACGCAGGGGATTACCATTGGTGAAAAAGAAGGCGGTGGCGTGCTGCACGGCGGCCAGTGCCGCGGTATCCTGCGCATCGCCGCGCGTGCGCACCGGCAGTACCTCGACCCAATCAACGCCCCAGCGGGCAAACAGGGCACGCACACCTTCGGCCTCGCCAAAATCACGGCTGGCCGTGGGCACAATCGCGATGCGTGCCCCGAAACTCCCCGCAAGCTGCCAGATGTACTGCAGAATGCGGCTGTTGTCGTCGATCGCCTCGCGCCCGCCGGTCGCAACGAGCGGCCCGCGCGTAAAGCCGGCTGGAACTGGTGCTGGCATGGGTGGAAGGTCCTCTATCGCCTGCCACGAGCCAAGGAAGCGCAGGCACCACCGTGCCCGTGGCTAACAATCTTGGGTGAAATAGGTGCGTATTGTACCACCGCCCGCGGTGTGGGGCAAGTCGCGGTCCATTTTGGATTTTGGATTTTGGATTTTGGATTGGGGCCTGGGCCAACATCAGGAACTGGCTGCACCAGGCCGGGCATGTATACGGCTAAACAGAATCCAGGACAGAACCATGAAGACGGCGGCGAACGGCCAGATGGCCACGTAGGACGTAAACAGACCCGCCAGCAGGCCACCCACGATCGGTCCAGTGATGGCGGCTGCCGAGGAAAACAGGTAGTAGAGACCAGTCAGCGCACCGATGGAACGTTCGCCGCCCACGTCGTACACCATGGGCAGCGAGTTGATGTTGACCAGGGCCCAGAACGCTCCCATCGCGGCCAGGAGCGCCAGCATCATCGTCGGATTGCGCACGACAAAGGCCAGCACCAACCCCACCACCATACCGCTCAAGCCAATCAGAATCGTCGGTTTGCGCCCGATACG
>JAYRNS010000266.1:0-2866 GCA_041912075.1 Anaerolineae bacterium | reverse complement strand
GACATCCAGGCCATTGGCGGCGCCACGCTCAAGATCGAAGGCTTTTTCGACGTCTGCCGTATCATGCCCGGTGGTCTGACCGGGGAGCAAGGCGTCATCGTGCCCGAAAGCAACGTGCCCAACCTGATGCTGCGTACGGACGTCGTCGACGCCGTGGCTGCCGGCCGGTTTCACATTTACCCTGTGCGCACGGTCGATGAAGCGATCGAAATCTTGACCGGTGTGCCGGCCGGGGTGCGTACGGCCGGCGATACCTACCCGGCAGATACGGTCAACGGGCGGGTGGACGCCACCCTACACCGCATGGCCGAGCAGCTGCGCGTGTTCAGCAGCGCCGGGAACGGATGACTTTAACGGATTGTTGTCAACGGATTCGTGTTACTTACGCAGCCGCACGATGATGTTGAGAATGATCGTCAGCAGCAGGCTGACCAGGATCATGGCGCCGATCGGTGCGAAGACGGTCACGTTCCCGCGCTGCCACGTAATCGTTGGCAGACGCCCCGACCATGGCAACCGCCCCAGCAGGAGCAGCAGTCCCCCGGCCAGCAGCAGCACAACGCCCACTACCACCAACCAACGACCCAATTCGCTGTACGACATCGTCAAACTCCGCAACGGACCGGCAGTCAAGTTGTTTGCAGTATAACACAGGATATCGCCCAATCGAAACAACCCCGGTCGCGGCTGGACATTGACACGACCGCCGTTTTCGCATAGACTGTGTCGCACAACGGATCATGGTCAACCAATCCGGCGGAACCACCCAAGACGGTCGCGCACAGCCGCCCTGGGTGGTAGTTCAGCGGAGCGCCGAACTCCAGTTCGGCCAAAAATGGCGGGAATGGAGTCTCTTATGCTGTTTGCCATCGTTTTGGTCTTGATTGTCGTCAATGGCCTGCTGGCCATGGCCGAAATTGCCATCGTCTCGGCACGCAAGGCGCGCTTGCAGCAGGCAGTGATCAGCGGCAGCACCAGCGCCAGCGCCGCCCTTGATCTGGCAACGTCTCCCACCAACTTTCTCTCCGCCGTGCAGATCGGTATCACCCTGATCGGTATTCTCAACGGTGCGATCGGCGAAGCTGCCCTGGCGGCACCTGTGCGTGAGGTGATCGACAACGTGCCCGCCCTGGCCCCCTACAGCCAGACCATTGCCCTGGTTATAACGGTGGCCGTCATCACCTATCTGTCGTTGGTCGTGGGCGAGCTGGTGCCCAAGCGCTTGGGGCTGCTCAACCCGGAACGCGTCGCCATGCTCGTCGCCATCCCCATGCGTACTCTGACGCGTGTCACCGCGCCGGTCGTTCGCATCCTGGCGGCGTCGACCAATTTCGTCATCCGGCTGCTGGGTGTCCACGAAGGCGACTCTCCCACGGTAACCGAAGAAGAAATCAAACTGATGTTCGCCGAAGGCACCCGGGCCGGCATATTCGAGGAAGCGGAAGAAAACATCCTCAAGCGCACCCTGCGCCTGGGTGATCGCCCCGTGGCCGCCATCATGACACCGCGTACCGAGATCGCCTGGATCGATCTCGAGGATACGCGCGATGACCAACGGCTGACCATGCGCGATGAACCGTATGCGCAGTACCCTGTCGGCCGGGGTAGTATCGATGATCTGGTCGGAATCGTACAGATGAAGGATTTGATGGCCCAATACCTCGCCGGACAAACTATCGATATCGAAGCGGTGATGACGACACCCATATACGTGCCAGAAAATATCCCCGCCCTCAAACTGCTCGAAGTGTTCGAAACCTCGCGTACCCACCTGACCCTGGTCGTCGACGAATATGGGGGGCTGCAAGGTCTGGTCACGTTGGGCGACGTGCTGCGCGGTATCGTGGGTGAGTTCCCGGCGGCCGGCGAGGAGGAATCACCCGGCGCAGTGCAGCGTGACGATGGCTCGTGGCTGATCGATGGGATGCTGCCAATCGACGAGTTCCGGGACATCTTTGGCCTGGAACCCCTGCCAGGCGAGGCAGAGGGGGATTATCAGACAGTCGCCGGTTTTGTGTTGAGCCAGCTTGGCCACATCCCGACCGTGGGCGACAGCACGATCTGGCGTGATACCGTGTTCGAGGTCATCGACATGGATGGCCGGCGGATCGACAAGGTGCTCGTGTACACTGCGCCCGCCACTGCTTGACCCTCGACGCCCGCTGACGCATCTTGCTGACCACGGTGCGCAGGGTTTTGACCACAAAGAACGCACAGAGCACACAGATTGATTTACTATTCTGTGTGCTCTGTGCGTTCTTTGTGGTTGAATACCTGTGACCACTACAGACGCTGCCGGACCAGCTCCACGATGTGTTCGTTGGTGGTGTGCTGGCCGGTTTCGGCTTTGGAATAGACCAGCTCACCGTCGATGGTGACTTCGTAACGACCAGCACGCGACGGGATCAATACAATCTCCGAGATCGGGTGAGTGCCATTGACTCCTGGCTTGAACGTATCGACTAAGACCTCCACCAAACTGGTGGCACGTGGTGTGTAGTTTCAAGGTACACAGAATTCAAGCGTAATGCGCATCCTCTCGCTCCTGTTTGTTATTCTGTTGGGATGTCCACCGACGCAGTCATGTTCCAGCGCAGGCGCGGGTCGCTCTGCGACGGTGTGACGACCACCGTGTAAGTGATATCACCCTGTTTGGTCTCACCAAAGCCCTTGATCGCGGTCACAGTACCCGGAATCTCCAGCCCGGGGATGGCGTCGAACGAGACGGTCGCCGCGCTACCCTCGTTGATCCGTACGACACTGAGTTCGGTCAGGTCTTCGGTTTCGATACGCCATGCCGAGAGGTCACCCAACTGGACAACCGGTGCACCGGCGGCAACCTGTTCACCCGCTTGCATGTCGATTC
>JAYRNS010000265.1:0-13853 GCA_041912075.1 Anaerolineae bacterium | reverse complement strand
GACCTAGCGGTGCAGGCCGCGCCGGCTGTGCGCGTGGCGCAGCTGGTACGCCAGCAGCAGGAAGAGGCCCGGGCACGTGAGCGCATCGAGCAGGAACTGCGTGTCGCCCGCTTGATCCAGCAGACGCTGCTGCCCAAGGAGCTGCCGCAGCTGCCCGGCTATCACCTGGCAGCGTACTACCAGCCCGCACGCCAGGTGGGCGGTGACTTCTACGACTTTCACTACTTCGACGATGGCCGCGTGGGCCTGGTGATCGGCGACGTGACCGACAAAGGGGTGCCGGCCGCCCTGGTGATGGCCACAACGCGCACCCTGCTGCGCGCCGCGGCCGAGCGGCTGATTTCACCGGGCGCGGTGCTGGAACGGGTCAACGACATTCTGTGTGAGGACATCCCGCCCAAGATGTTCGTGACCTGTCTGTACGCCTTGCTCGACCCGCGCAGCGGTCATCTGCTGTACGCCAACGCTGGCCATGATCTGCCCGTCGTGCGCACGGCCAACGGCGTGCACGAGCTGCGCGCCACCGGTATGCCGCTCGGCTTGCTGCCGGGCATGGGTTACGAAGAACGCGAGATGATGCTCAACCCCGGGGATACGGTGCTGTTCTACAGTGACGGTATTGCCGAAGCCCACAGCCCGACCGGTGATATGTTTGGTTTTCCGCGCATGCAGACCCTGATGCGGGATTATCCCGGCGAGCCCGACCTGGTCAGTTACAGCCTGCAGATGCTCCAGGATTTCACAGGCGCCAGCTGGGAGCAGGAAGATGACGTGACGATGATGATTCTGGCGCACGAAGGGGCCATCCCACAGACCGACGTCCCCGCTGCGAACGTCGAAGAAGCCCCCGGATTGCAGACCATGGCGGCCTTCGAGGTCGCCAGTGCACCCGGCAACGAGCGCGTCGCCATGGAACGGGTGGCCGCGCTGATTGCAGATACGCCGCTGGCATCCGGCCGGGTCGAGCGGCTCAAGACCGCCGTGGCGGAAGCGACGATGAATGCCATGGAGCACGGGAACAAGTATCGGGCGGATGTACCGGTCCAGGTCCAGGTGCTGCAATCGGCGACCAGCCTGGTGGTGCGGATCACCGACCAGGGCGGTGGACAGTTCGTACGCGAGGCGGTTGCACCGGACATCGATGCCAAACTGGCCGGGCTGCAGTCGCCGCGCGGCTGGGGTCTCTTTTTGATCCAAAATATGGTGGACGAGATGCGCGTGACCAGCGACGATCTGCACCACACCGTCGAATTGATCATGAATCTGAATTAGGAGCTGGCTATGTCTGCAGCATTTCGCGAATTCCAGGCTACCGTGCGGCGTCAGAATGGCACGGCCATCATCGACATGATCGGTGTCATCGATGGGTCTGCCGAATCCAGGATCACCGCGGCGACGACTGAAGCGATCAGCGGATCGAGTGAGCGCGTCTTGCTCAACTTCAGCCAGGTCGATTACATCAACAGCACCGGTATTGCCCTCATTGTGGGCATTCTCGCCCAGGCGCGCAAGGCCCGTCTGCCGCTGCTGACCGTCGGTCTCAGCGAGCACTACCTGGAAATCTTCCGCATCACGCGCCTGGCCGATTTTATGAGCATTTTCCCGGACGAAGCAGCCGCCCTGGCCACCGGGCCGGTACCTGCGGCCTGAAAAACAGACCAACAAAACAAGCCATCACAAGGAGAGCATAACCATGACCGCACCAAACGTCACCATGGCCGTACGCAGCCCCAGCGCTAAAGTCGCTGTGATCGACATCCGCGGCGAAGTAACCAGTCAGGCCGAAGATGTGCTCATGGACGCCTACACCCAGGCTACCAGCCAGGGCGCCCAGGTGATCATCCTCAACTTCGAGGGTCTGCAGTACATGAACAGCTCCGGTATCGGGCTGCTGGTGACAGTGCTGATTCGCACGCAGCGCCAGAAGCAGAAGCTGGTAGCCATCCATTTGAGCGATCACTACCAGCAGATCTTCGAGCTGACGCGCCTCAACGAAGCCATCTCGATCTACAGCTCTGAGGCTGAGGCCATGGCGGCCATGGGCAAGTAGCCAGCCACGGGTCAACCTGGAGGCAGTCCGATGAGCGAGAAAACCCAACCACCGGCCGACGTCGAACACGACGCAACCTGGGCACCAGTCACCGCCAAGATCGAAACCAAAGAGACGCCGGCGGGCGCGTTCGGTGTCAACATGCAGGGACACGACGTCATGAGTCCGCTGCAAGGTTTTGGCCAGATGTGGCAGCGCACCTACCGTGTGCGCTTGAGCGGCGTGCAGGTGACACCCGCCGAAGTGATCCAGGTGTGGAAGGCCAATTTTGCCCGTTTCCAGCCGCCCAACAACCGGTTTTACGCACCGGCTGGTGGTGTCAAACCGGGTGAGCTGGTTTTCATCGATACGGAGTTGGTCGGCACACCGGGTATGCGCACCCTCACCCCCATGGCGAGCGGTGTGCTTGTGATCTTTAGCGATGCCACGTCGTTCACCGTGATGACACCCCAGGGTTTTCCGGTCTCCGGTTGGAACACTTTCAGCGCCTACGATGACAACGGCGTCACGATTGCCCAGGTGCAGGGACTGGAACGGGCCACCGATCCCATCTACGAAATCGGCTACCGTTTCATGGGCGGTGAACGCAAGCAGGATATGACCTGGTCCTTCGTGCTGCGCTCCCTGGCAGCTTATTTTGGCATCAAAGGCGAGGTGCAGACCTACAAGACCTGCGTCGATTCGCGCGTGCAGTGGTCAGAAGCCAAAAACGTCTGGCACAACGCCGCGCTGCGCACCCTCGTCTACAATTTGGGTACTCCCATCCGCTGGCTGCGCGGTGCGCCGGTGCTTCCGCCGGCGACATCCGCACCACCGATCCCCATCGTCAGATCGCAGGAGGTCAAGATGACAGACATACACGTCGATACCCCAAACCCCGACGTTACACCCGACCAATCCCCAGCCCCCACGGCTCAAGAAGGCACCTGGGCCAAGCCAGTCGACCGGCTGCGCGTGGCCGGTACACCGAGCGAAGCGGTTAACCTGAACGTCGATGGCCGTCAATTGACCGGTCCGATCAAGGGGTTTGGCCAGCTGTGGCAGAAGACGTACAAGGTGCGCCTGACCGGGGCCACGGTGACGCCGCAAACGGTGATCCAGACGTGGAAGACCAACTTCCAGGCATTCTGGCCCGAGGGCAATCGATTCTACGGTTCCGGGTCGATGGATGGCATCAAGGCCGGCGACGTGGCTGTGCTCAACCTGGCCGGACCGGCTGGCACCATGATCTCGACCGGGGTCCTGGTCATTTACGCCGACGACGTCTCGTTTTCCTATCTGACACCCGAAGGCCACATGTTCGCCGGCATGATCACTTTCAGCTCGGATGTGGAAGATGACGTGACCGTGGCCCAGATCCAGGTTCTGGTGCGCGCCAGTGATCCAATTTACGAAATGGGCTGCCGCATCGGCCTCGTGCATCGCACCGAGGACACCTTCTGGCTGGACACGCTGCGCAACCTGGCCAAACACTTTGGCGTTGCCGGCCAGCCACAGATGCGCACCTCGCTGGTCGACTCGCGTATGCAGTGGTCGGAAGCCAAAAACGTGTGGCATAATGCAGCTGTGCGCACGACGCTGTATACGCCGGTGCGGTGGGTGAAGCGGTTTGGGGGAGGGAGTAAGGAGTAGGGAGTACGGAGTAGGGGAGGTGGCGGGGTGCAGCTGTGTCCGGCGGCGATGTGAGGGGTGTTGCACTCCAGTTCGGAGTATCGCGCCGGGAACGCCGAACCGGGGTTCGGCAGCCGCGCCGGGAGTGTCGCACTCGGGCCTGGCTTAGAATGAAGGATGAATGACAAAAACTGGCTATAGCTACGACGCGGTCGTGGTCGGGAGTGGCCCGAACGGGCTGGCAGCGGCGATCCGGTTGGCGCAGACTGGCTGTTCGGTACTCGTGTTGGAAGGCAAGGATACGATCGGCGGTGGTCTGCGCTCGGCTGAGGTGACGCTGCCCGGTTTTGTACACGACATCTGCGCCGCCGTGCTGTCGATGGGGGAGGCGTCCCCGTTTCTGGGCACGTTACCCCTGGCCGAAAACGGCGTCTCCTGGGTTCTGCCCGATATTCCAGTGGCGCAGCCGTTCGACGATGGCACGGCGGCCTGTTTGTATCGCGCCGTGGACGAGACCGCCGCGCGCCTCGGGCGTGATGGTGCGGTCTGGCGGCGCACGTTCACGCCATTTGTCACACGATGGTCGCAGCTTGCGCCCGGTTTGTTTGGTCCGCGTCCCACCGTGCGCCACCTCGCGTTGTTTGCCCGTTTTGCACGCTATGCTGTGTTTTCGGCGAGCGGCCTGGCCCGCCAGCTGTTTCGTGAAGAGCCGGCGCGTGCCCTCTTTGCCGGGCTGGCCGCCCACGCCATTCGTCCGCTTGAATCGATCAGCACGGCGGCCTTCGGCATGGTTCTTGGTACGACGGCCCACGTCACCGGTTGGCCATTTGCCCGTGGCGGTTCCCAGACGGTGGCCAATGCCCTCGCCGCCTATCTGCACACCCTCGGCGGCGAGATCGTAACCGGTCACCTGGTGCGGACTATGGCTGACATCCCACCGGCGCGCGCCGTCCTGTTCGACGTCACGCCGCGGCAGCTCGTGCAGATTGCCGGGGACCGGCTGCCATCGGGTTACCGGCGCCAGCTCGCACGTTTTCGTTATGGTCACGCCGCGTTCAAGGTCGATTATGCCCTGTCTGGCCCGGTTCCCTGGCGCAACCCTGACTGCCGCCGCGCCGGCACGCTTCACCTGGGCGGTAACCTGGCGGAAATGGCCGCGTCGGAGCGTGTGATCTGGCAGGGCCAGCCGCCCGAACGGCCCTACGTGATCGTGGTACAGCAAAGCGTGTTCGACCCCACCCGTGCGCCCCAGGGCCAGCATACGCTGTGGGCCTACTGCCATGTACCGCACGGATCGACCGCCGATATGACCGACCGCATCGATGCGCAGATCGAACGATTCGCCCCCGGTTTTCGCGACCTGATCCTGGCGCGCAGCACGCGCAATGCGCCCGCGATGGAGTTGTACAATCCTAACTACATCGGCGGTGATATCAACGGCGGCGTGCAGGACCTGCGTCAGCAGTGGACCCGGCCCGTCCTGCGCTGGAACCCCTATGCCACGCCCGTCAAAGGGCTCTATATCTGCTCCTCTTCCACCCCACCCGGCGGCGGCGTCCACGGCATGTGCGGTTACCATGCCGCCCAGGCTGTCCTGCGTGACCTGTAGGGCCAGTGATGCCACGTTCGGTAGATCTGTAGCGGGGTAGGTATCCCCGTTTCAACAAACCAGACTCTCAGCCGTTGGTAACGCCCTTGACGGCACCGCGTCGCACATGGCGAGAAACCTGCCGTCTTGCTTGTCACCCATCAGTCTCTCCGCTCCCTACTCGCTAATTGCTGACTGCAATTAACTGCGTAACCAATATCCCAGGCAGGGACGAGTACGAGTACGAGTACGAGTAGGAGTACGAGTACCGTCCTGCTCGTACTCCTACTCGTGCTCGTACTCGTACTCGTACTCGATCGTTGCCGTGGATCTGAATAGTAGCGGGTCACCTGCCACGGATGCAATGGAGTTAGTTGCAGTCAGCACCTACTCCCTACTTCTTACTCCCTAATCCCCTCTCGTCTTGTCCCCCCGAATGAATCATGTTACAATCGAATCAGTCACGAGGAAATCATGGTCAAAGAAACCGTCGGTTACGTCGAACTGGAATGGACGTGCAAACGCTGTGGTAGCAAGAACCCCGGCACGGTCAAAACGTGCCAGACCTGTGGTGCTGCTATGGAGGCAGCCGATGAGTTCGAGCTGCCCGCTGACCAGGCGCTGATCACCGACGAAACGACATTGGCCAAAGCCAAAGCCGGCCCCGACATTCACTGCGCGTTCTGTGGCACGCGCAACCCCGGTGACGCCAAGGTCTGCAAACAGTGCGGTGCTGACCTGACCCAGGGCCAGGCGCGCGAAACAGGCCAGGTCATCGGGGCGCTGCAAACCGGTCCCGTGCCGGACGTGACGTGTCCCTACTGCGGCACCGTCAATCCAGGCAAGGCCAAAAAGTGCAAACAGTGCGGCAGCACCCTGGCCAGACCACCGGCAGCCCAGCCAATGCCACCACCGGTCACCCAACCCCAGCCGGCCGCCGGCTCACGTCTGTGGCTGCTGGTCGCTGGCGCGGTGGTCGTGCTGTGTATCGCAGCCGCCATCTTTTTTGTCGCGCAGGGCAGCCGGACGCAGAGCACCGCCGCCACTGTAACCGGGGTCAGCTGGCAGCGCACCCTGCCCATCCTGGGGCTGGTACCGGTGACACGTGAAACGTGGGAAGACCAAATCCCTGGTGGCAGCCAATCCGGTCAGTGCACTGACCGCGTACGCAGTGTGCAGGACTCACCGGCGCCCAACGCACGCAAAGTGTGCGGCACGCCCTACGTGGTCGACCAGGGCAGCGGTATTGGTGAGGTGGTGCAGGACTGCAAGTACGAGGTGTACGATGCGTGGTGCACCTACACCACCACTGAGTGGGCGGTGGTCGATACGCTGGTTGCGCAGGGGAACGATCTGCAGCCCCAATGGCCGGCGACACGCCTGGGGAACGACCAGCGCCTGGGTGATGGCCAGGAAACGTACGTCGTCGTTCTGGCCGCCGATGACCGCCAGATTCGCTACCGCGTCAACAGTGAACAGGCATTTCGCCAGTTCGAGCCCGGCAGCCGCTGGACGGTCACCGTCAACGGGTTTGGGGATGTAACGGCGATCGAGCCGGCGCCCTGAACCTTGATTGCCGACCTATGACGATGGGTAGGGGAGGTAGGACAGCGTGCCGGCGGCTGACGCGACCCGTTGGAATCGACGTTATCTGGAAGCGGCACGGGCTACGTTTGCTGCACCACGCCCTTTTCTATTGGAACAGGCCGGTCACCTGCCAGCGCACGGTCTAGCTCTGGACCTGGCCATGGGATTGGGAGGCAATACGGCCTTTTTGTTGGCGCGCGGTTTGCAGGTGGTTGGCATCGACATCGCCGATGTGGCGGTGCGCCAGGCCAAGGCCCGCATGCCGCAGCTGATGGCCGTCGTCGCCGATCTTTACCAGTTCGAGCTGCCACCAGCTACGTTCGACGTCATACTCGATTTTTACTTTCTGCAGCGCACGCTCTGGCCGCAGATGCAGCGGGCACTGCGACCGGGTGGCGTATTGGTCATGGAGACGCTCACCCAGGCGCAGCGTACGCTGCAATCGGACATCGACCCCCAGTACTTGCTGCATGCCGGCGAACTGCACGATGCGTTTGCCGGGTTGGACATCCTCGTCTACCGCGAGGGATGGGCCGCGGGCGGCTACGGCCACCGCCGGGCCGTTGCCAGCCTGGTGGCGCGTGCCCCGCGAACCGAGGCCGTTTGAAAAGACCGC
Organism: Anaerolineae bacterium; assembly: GCA_041912075.1. Taxonomy (GTDB): domain Bacteria; phylum Chloroflexota; class Anaerolineae; order SSC4; family Amarolineaceae; genus SSC4. The sequence goes on along the minus strand of JAYRNS010000265.1, from coordinate 6,401 downwards.
AGAAGGAACGATGATGTCACAAATCGACCATCACACTCAAAACGATGCCGCCCCTGCAGTCGATGATGCCGACCACGCGCACGACGAACACGACCATACCCACGACGCGCACGACCATGCGCATGACGACCACGACCATGCGCACGGCCCGCATGCGCACGACGGCCACGACCATACCCACGGCGTGCACGACCATGCGCATGACGAACATGATCACCCGCACGCGCACACGGACGGAGACCACAGTGGCGTGCGCGGTTGGTTGGAGAGCTTTTTCCACCTGCACAGTCACGATCACAACGCGGCCCTGTCAGCCGAGTCGATTCTCGAGACGAGTGCGCAGGGTATTCGTGCACTGATCATCTCCCTCGCCAGCCTGTTCGTGACGGCCGCGCTGCAAATCGTGATCGTCATCATCAGCGGCAGTGTTGCGCTGTTGGCCGACACCATCCACAACTTCGCCGATGCTTCGACTGCGATCCCGCTCTGGATTGCCTTTGCCCTCAACCGGCGCAGCGCTTCGCGCGGCTTTACCTACCGCTATGGCAAAGCTGAAGACCTGGCCGGTGCATTTGTCGTCCTGGTGATTGCACTCAGCGCAATGCTCGTTTTTTACGAATCATTCCAAAAGATTCTGAACCCGGTAACACCGAAAAATCTCGGCTGGGTAGCGGCTGCGGCCATTATTGGCTTCTTTGGCAACGAAGTGGCAGCCTGGGTGCGCATCCGAACAGGGCGGCGCATTGGCTCGGCCGCGCTGATCGCCGATGGCATGCATGCCCGCGTCGATGGTCTGACTTCCCTGGCAGTTTTGGTGGGCACGATCGGCGTCTGGTTGGGTTTTCCCCTGGCCGATCCGATCGTCGGGCTGCTGATCGGGGTTGCCATCTTGTTCATCCTGCGTGATTCGGCGCGCACGATGTGGCAGCGTTTGATGGATGCGGTGGATCCAGGGTTGGTGGACACCATGGAACAGACTGCGGTGGCCGTTCCTGGGGTCAAGAGGGTCAAGGAGCCGCGTTTACGCTGGATTGGCCATGCATTGTGGGGCGAGCTGCAGATCGAAGTTGATGGCAATCTCTCGACGGTGGCCAGCCACCAAATTGCCGAGGAGGTGCGCCACGCCCTGTTTCACGCGCTGCCGCGCCTGCGTTCGATTACCGTGCACGTCGACCCCCATGCCGACGGGCACCCTGATCCGAACCACGGGCTGACGGCGCACCATAGTGCCGCGTGACGGGTGGCGGCCGTCCGCGAATGACGATCGCCAATGCGCGAATGGCTGCTTTGGAGTGCGGCAGCCCCGGGCTGCCGCACTCCAAAGCAGCCCGGCTACTGCTGGGGGGCGCTGCGGGTTCCGCTCAGCTCGGCCACCAACACATCCAGCGCCACACGATCTTCCATCTGCCCCGTTTTGATGGCCACATCGGTTTCCAGCAGGCGCTCCAACGCCTGTTCGAGGGTCCTCAGACGAAAGCGCTGGGCCGATGGCCAGGCCTTTTTGATCGTGTACGGCTTCTGTTTGAGTACGCTGGCCACTTCATCCTGGCTCATACCCTGCGCCGCCAGTTCGTTGACTTGCAGCAGTAACCGGTACTGCCAGCCAATCATGCCCAGGATGGAGAGCGGGGCCTCACCAGCCTGCAAGAGCTCGCGCAGCAGGCGCACCGCCTGCGGTCCGTCGCCCGCAGCCAGGGCTTCGACCATGGCAAACACGCTGGCTTCGCGCACAGCACTGACCAGCAGCTTGACGTCGGCCACTTGAATCATCTGCCCAGGGCCGGCGTAGGTCTGCAGCTTGCCCAATTCCTGGTCGATCAGACGCAGGTTGTCGCCGATCAAATCCGTCAGGACCTGCACGGCGGCCGGCTCGATCTTCATTTTGCGCTGCCGCGCACGACGCGACGTCCAATCGCGCAGCCATTCGTCCTGTTTCCACCACGGACCTTCGTACTGGCATACCAGGATCCGCGCCTGGGCCGAGGCCGCCAGCTGGTCGAGCAGCTTGTGCAGGGCATCCTGCTTGCGCACCAGGGTAGATTCCAAAAAGACCAGGTCGGTGGATTCCGGCAGCTGGGGTAGATAGCCCAGCAGACCGTTGAGCAAGGCGGGGTCCGCGGTCGGGGCGACCGTGTCTTCGGCAGCCGGGGTTGGCGCCGCGGCGCGCGGGCGCTGGCTTTTGCGTGCCAGAGCGGCGACCAGCCCGCGCACGATCACCAGCCGGCGCGGGGCGAGGAACGGTACAGCATCACAGGCGTCGTGTAGGGCCGGTAGTGTCAGCCGGGCGCCATCGAGCTCGGTTGTGTTGAGCTCGACGAATTCGCGTGCGCCGAGGGATATCTTCAATTCAGTCAGGGCTTCGGCACGCAGAAATTCCTGGTCGCCGTGTATCAGGTAGATCATCCGGCCGCCAGCTCGACGAAGTGCACCATGACCGGACCCAGGTTGGGGCGGCGGGTGACGCCGGCCAGGCGTACGCCGGCAACCTGGGCTGAGGTGGTCACGTGCGTCTGCAGCGCACGTCCCAGTGGCTGTGCGACGAACAGCGCCAGGGTGGCCGCCACCGTGACCAGCGGCAGCTGTTCCCACCAGGACCACTTCTCACCACCCAGCCGGCCGGCCAGCCACGCCGCCATGCCGGCCAGCAGACCCGAGGTCACGAAATTGGTCCCGCAGTTGGGGTGGACTGCCAGGTTTGCCGCGCCAGCCTGCATCCGCCGCAGGGCCTCGTTGACCGCATCGGTTAGCTCGCTGTCGGTGGTGTCGCCAAAGATCACAAACCCGCGGTGATCGCTGCGTGCCACCAGACGCCGGTCTGGCTGGCGACGGCTCAGCATGTAAACCGTGGCGTGTTCGATACCGTGGTTGCGCCGGGTCGCGGCGATCAGCGGGACCTGTTCCAGGATGTTCATAACGTTTCTCCGTACTTGCGGGCGATACACAACAAAGATTGACCGGCGGGCACGTCCCACACGCGACGTACGACACGTTCGCTGGCGATGAGCAGCGGTGCCAGGTCGTTGAACAGACGCAGCTGGCCGGTGGGCAGCAGCTGGCGATGCAGCACCCGGCTGTTGAGCCACCAGCCTGGAATACCCGCCAGGTTCAGATAACTGAGACGCAGCGGCTCAAAACCGGCTTGCGCAACCGGCGCAGCCAGCGTGGTGCGCCCATAGCGCCGGTAGTGACCCAGGGCCTGGTCCAGCGTACCATACATGTAGGCGCCGGCTGGCACGAACAAGAGCAGATGACCGCCGGGCCGCAGCAGCTGGAACATGTGCCGCAGCGCCACGTCATCACGCTCGATGTGTTCCAGGACGTTGAGGCAGACCACGGTGTCGATCGGATACTGCCCCAGCTGGTCGACCGTCTGCGGTGCCGTAATGTCACCCAAACAGGTGTGCACATGAGGCATAGCGGCAAAGGCCTCGGCTACCATCGCCACCGAACCCGGCAGCCGGTCGAGGGCGATGATACGTTGTGCCCCCAAAAAGTAGCGCGTCATGTTGCCGATCCCACAGCCGACCTCGAGCACCGTCTGGCCAACGTACGGCGCGATCTCGCTGTAGATCCATCTGTTGTAGCGATCGACGCTCGCCATACGGCGTAAGGTTTCGCGGCCAACGGGATCGTCCAATTCGGTTGTACGATGGGTCTCGATGACTGTTGGCGCCAAGCTGTCTTAATCCACAAAACGATACTTGATCAAGGCCCACAGCGCCGGCAAACCATCACGCCATGCGCTGATCTTCTTGCCTTCGTCCAGGTCACGTCCGCTGTACGAGATCGGCACCTCGAACACGCGATAGCCGCGTTTGAGCACCTTGGCCGTGATCTCCGGCTCGAAGTCGAAGCGGTTCGAGCGAATACGCATGCTGCGCAGCACTTCGACGCGGAACACCTTGTAACAGGTTTCCATGTCGGTCAGAATCGTATTGTACAGGACGTTGGTCACGAGGGTGAGGAACTTGTTGCCCACCATGTGCAGAAAATTGAAGGCGCGGTGCGGCCCCAAAAAACGCGAGCCATACACCACGTCGGCTTTGCCATCGAGGATCGGCTGCAGCAGGACCGCATAATCGCGCGGGTCATATTCCAGGTCGGCATCCTGGATGACGATCAGGTCGCCGTTGGCATGACTCAGACCGGTTCGAATCGCCGCCCCTTTGCCCTGGTTGTGACGATGCAGAACGACCTTGACACCGGACAATTCCTGCCGGGACAGGGTCTGCAAGACGTCGCGTGTGCCGTCGGTCGAACCATCATCGACCAGGATCAGCTCTTTCTGAATGCCGTTGAGATCGACGCCCAGTACACGGCGCACGATCTCCTCGACCGTCTGGCGCTCGTTGTACACCGGCATGATGATGCACAATTTATGGGTTTCGTTGGTCACTGCGAACGGTTTGCTCCTTACAGAGTTACCACCGGTTGATCTTAACACAGGGCGGCATGGGCGTCAAAGGCGTGGTGACTACCGCAGACCAACGGTAACACCCAATCCAAATACGCCGTTGTTAGGATCACCGGAGAAAGAACCGATCAGCAGCTCGTACTCGCCGTTGGGTGCCTCGATGGTCGTCGTGAGGACAGGAACTGATTCCTGTTTTTGTGCCACCAGCGCCTGGCTGCCGCTAAAGACGCCGAACGTCTGCCGCCACCAGTGACCATCGACGGCCAACGTCGATGTGGGCGCATCACCCTGCGTGAACTGTGCGTCTTCCGCCTCGATACGCAGGTCAAGCCCGTTGGCGCCAACGAGGCGCACGTAATCGTAGACCGCATCGTGACCGGGGATTTGCCCGATCTGGAGTACGAGACGGCCATTCTCGATGGTGACCCGACCCACGGGAATCTCCCACGGTGCGCTGCGTGTGTCACCCAGGAACGAGTCAGCCGGTGCAAATGGCGAGCCGTCAGGTAGGTAGGAATTCAGACCCGGCTGTGCGATCGCGGTTGGCGCAGCGGGTGTCGCCGGGGAGCGGGTACGACTGTCGTTTGGTTCCGTCACCAGGTAGCTCATAAAAATGGACGCACCGTTAGTCAGCTGGTGCTGCGTTTCCACGCCATCGGGCCATATACGGCGGAGCTGGTTCAACTGCGACCACTGGCCAGGGCCTAAAATCCAGACAAACGGCGGCCCTGGACAGCGTGCCAGGTCGGCAGCCGTCGGATCGCTCGGCAGGTCGATCAGGAGGCGCGGCGCGGCCAGAAAAGCTGTTTCGCGAATCTGCACGTCGTAGGGTATGGAAATGTCACACGCGGCGATGGTGGGCGGCAGAGAAGCCAGATAACGCCCAATCAGGGCCTGCGGCCGGCCATTGTCACCGGCCAGGCGCGTATATTCAGTCCAGTCCTGCCAGCCACCCACTATCAGGAAAACCAGGAACGCGGCGCTGATCGTGAACAGGGCGATCTGGAATCGTGGCGTGGCCACCAGCCCGGGACCGCCGGTCGTCGTCGTGCTGGTCACAGCAGGGGTGTCCACTGGGTGCGACGGCCTGGCCCGGGCAAGACCGGCGGCCGCGACGCGGTGCAGCCCCAGGCCGGCAAAAAACGCGCCGGCGAACGTCATCCCCACCAGGCGCATCCAGGCGGGGGCATCACCCGTCAGAATCCCGCCGATGACCAGGTTGAGCCCCCAGAAGATCGTCCAGAACGTGGCACCAGGCACGCGCCACCAGCGCACGGCGTAACCCAGCCCCAGCACGATCAGAGGTGAAATCCAGCTGCCAAACATCGGGTGTGGATAACCAAATTGGGTGCTGGAATCGGGACCGTAGTGGTACATGAGCAGCGAGCGCCAGGTTTGTTCGAGCACGACCTTGAGCGTCGAATCGACCTGGTATTTGCCCATGAGGTGCGTCATCACGTCGGGGTAGAACAGGAATACGACCCGGCTGCGTTCCATAAACACGTCGAAGTGCTGGGCGAAGTAGATGGCCGTCGGTCCAACGGCCACCAGGAAACCAACAGCAAACAGCGCCAGTCCGCGGCCGCGGCCGGCCAGCCAGGCGCGGTGAAACAGCACCAGGTAGACCGCAAACAGCGCGAGGACAAAGAACACCACCCGGCCCGCGTAATACATCTGCCCGCCGAAGGCCAGCAGTACGCCAGCCAGGGCAAACGAAAACGCCCGCCGTGCGAGCAGGCCATCGAGCAAAAAGAAGATGGCCCACAGGCTCCACGGCCAGGGGTCGATGTAGGCCGCGATGCGGGAGAAGTGGATGTGGGGGATCGTGATGGTCAGGATGGCCGTGGCCAACAAAGCCAACCCCGGGCGGCCGAACAGACGCCAGATGAGAAAGAAAAAGCCGAGCAGGCTGATCAGCCCGCCCAGCGCAGCACCCATGTTCAGACCAAACAGGTTGTCACCGAAGACAGCCATACTGGCGATGGTT
>JAYRNS010000264.1:0-4586 GCA_041912075.1 Anaerolineae bacterium | reverse complement strand
CGGCCGCGCACCCGGTAAGTCACGTGAATCTTGCGGAAGGTGTACGGCGGGTCACTCTCCTGCTCGCCGCTGACCACGACCTCCAGCCCGGTCAGGGGCTGGCGTTTCTTTTCCAAAATCGAGACGACGTCGACGCTGGTGCAGCCACCGAAGGCCACCAACAGCAGCTCGGCCGGCTTCATGCCGATGCCATTCTCGGCGTCCTGCAACGACATAACGACCGAGTGTTTGCTGCTGTCAACACCGACGTACTGCTGCTTCTGCAGCCAGGTCACGTGAACGGTTTTCATTGCTCTCTCCATCCCAATCCCACGTTTTGCCCACCCCACACGGGCGGGGTATTTATCCGAACTTCTCCAAAACCGCCAGCAGGCTCTCCAGACGGGTCTCACCCTGCCCCGGCAGCAGGCACTGGCCGGCATAGGCGCGAATCAGGCGTTGGTTGGCCAGCTCGATTTCGTGGCGCACCAGGCCCAGCTGGGTAATCAGCGTCTGGCAATCCGCGGTCGCCAGCGCCGCGCGGACTCGCTGTACATCCGCTTCGATCTGCTGCAGATCAGCCTGTACCACCTGTAATGCGGTTGTGTCCACCAGCGTTGCCACCACTCGCCCGCCTTCTCTCCTGAACATGACCAGGTTCGCATTTTCGCAAACCAACCCCTGGTCTTGGTTTGACAATCTCTTCGACGAATAATACTATACCCTAGTATAGTACACTGTGACATTTTTGTCAAACACACCTTGCACGACACACACCCACGACACCACCCACACCAAATTTCGCGTCAATTCGCGCAATTCGCGGTAGAAACACAATCTGCGCCATTCGTAGAGGTTTCATTTTGCCAATGGCTGTGGTAGAATCCTGACTCACATTCGTGGTCCACGCGCGGACACGGATGATGGCGACGACCACAGGCCCCGCAATGAAATAACTGTGGCAGATTCGCCGCACATTACCGGCAAAGTCGCGTCGCTTATTTCGTGGCGGGGCCACAGTGAGGTGAATGATGTTTGCATCCCTGGCCGACATGGTGGCGGTGGCGGAGGAACAGGGCCAACCCTTGTCCGAAGTCGTCCTGGCTGCCGAGCTAAAACACAGCCGTAAGACGCGTGACGAAGTCTGGGAACGGATGCGCGAGCGGCTGCAGGTCATGCGGCGCAGTGCCGACCTGGGTGTGGCCGAGCCGATTCGTTCGCTGAGTGGGATCAGCGGCGGCAGCGCCTACCAGCTGTGGCAGTGGCTGCAGGCGGGGCACGAGCCATTGACGGGGCCGATCCTCAGCCGCGCCGTGGCACGCGCCATGGCGGTCAACGAAGTCAACGCCGGCATGGGGTGCATCGTCGCCACCCCCACCGCCGGCTCAGCCGGCATTTTACCCGGGGTGCTGCTGACCTTGCAGGAGGCGCGCCGTTTCACCGACGACGAGTTGGTGGCGGCGCTCTTCACGGCCAGCGGCATCGGCGCGGTTATCATCCACCGCGCCCACGTCTCCGGTGCGGCCGGCGGCTGCCAGGCCGAGACGGGCAGTGCGGCGGCAATGGCGGCGGGCGCGGTGGTCGAGCTGCTCGGCGGTACCCCGCAGCAGTCCGCGCACGCGGTGGCCATCACCTTGAAGAATATGCTGGGGCTGGTGTGCGACCCGGTGGCCGGGCTCGTGGAGGTACCGTGTGTCAAACGCAACGCCGCTGGCGCGGCGCAGTGTTTCATCGCCGTCGATCTGGCCATGGCCGGCGTGCAAAGCATCATCCCGCCCGATGAAGTGATCGATGCGATGGCCGACATCGGGCGCAACATGAACGAACGCTATCGCGAAACGGCCCGGGGCGGCCTGGCCGCAACGCCGACAGGCCGACGCTTAGCCAAAATGGTGTGGCACGACAAAAAAGACCTGTAGAAGACGAATCATCTCCACAGCCACGTCGCCAGCAGCACCAGGATCCCCAAACCGATGCGGTAATAACCGAAGGGGTCGAGGGTTTTGGTGCGGACGTAGCGCAAAAAGGCGCGGATCACGATGAGCGCGACGACGAACGAGGTCACGGTGCCGACGGCCAGCACCAGCCAGTCCCCCGGTTGAATCGTATCCAGGCTGGCAAAGAGCTCGTAGAACGCGGCCAGGATCAGGGTGGGGATCGCCAGCCAGAACGAAAACTCGGTGGCCGGGCTGCGCTGCACGCCGGCCAGCATGCCACCAATGATGGTGGCGCCGGCGCGCGAGACACCAGGCACCAACGAGGCAATCTGCGCAATACCGACCCACAGCGCCTGCCGCACCGTCATGTCATCCATGGCCAGCGTCGTCGGCTGGATGGCCCGCCGCTCGACCCACAGTATAATGAAGCCGCCAATGATCAGGCTGGCCGCAATCACCACCGGTTTGAACAGGTAAAACGTGATCTGCTCGTGCAGCAAAAAACCAATACCGGCGGCCGGGAGGAAGGCGATGACCAGGTTGCGCGCCATGTGCTGGGCGCGCGGTTCGCGCGGCAGACTGACGACGAGATCGACAATGGCCCGCCGGTAGTTCCAAACCACCGCCAGGATGGCACCGAGTTGGATAAAGATGGCCAGCGTGATCGCCAGGGGCCCCTGGAAGTTCAAGTAGTGTTCGGCCAGGATCAGATGACCGGTCGAGGAGATGGGCAGAAATTCGGTGAGGCCCTCGACAATACCCAGGATGAATGCTTTGATCAGGTCGACGAGCAAGATGCCTCCTGCAACCCACACGTGACGTCTGTCCCGGCACACACCAGGACCGGCCCATTATAGCGGTTTGGTGGCAGAAACAAAATACCAGGAGCCTATCCGGATCACATGCCGGAATGTCAAGTGGTCCGGATAGGCTCCAAAACGAAGAATTCCGGCCCGCCCTGGCCGGAATTCTTCGTCGTTCGTTTGGGAGGAGGAAGGAGGAAGCTTTCTTTCGTGGCTGAAGCCCCGTTAACTTCAACCATTGTGCAACCTTAGACAGAAGTATGCCGGGTAAACCTTAATCTCAAATGAATGAAAGTTAAAGCGCAGGGAAGAACGAGATGGATTCGTCAAAATAACTGGTGTCGTGCTACAATCGAAGCAGATTTCGTGCCGTTTCGTAGAAGAAGTACGAGGCAGCCTATGGAACTTTACCTGTTACGTCACGGCGTGGCCGGCCAGCGTGGCGACCCCCGCTACCTCAACGATGGTGACCGCCCCCTCACCAAAAAGGGACGCAAAAAGCTGCGTGCCCAGCTCGCCGGTCTTGAAGCGTTCAACGTGCGGCCCAATGTCGTCATCACCAGTCCGCTGGCGCGCGCCCTGCAAACCGCTGAAGTGGTCGTCGAAGGCCTGGGTATCACCGACCGCCTGGTGGTCGACAACCGGCTGGCACCCGGTGCCTCGGCCGCCGGCGTGATCGAGATACTCAGCCGATACCAGGACCACACCCAGGTCATGCTGGTCGGTCACGAACCCGACTTCAGCCAGATCGCAAGCGAGCTGAGCGGCGGCAACGGCGACATCTGGCTCCGTAAAGGAGGTCTGATCCGTGTCGACCTCGATTCGCTCACCGGCCGGCATGGTGTCCTGCGCTGGCTGCTGGAGCCCAAACACATGATACCGGGCAGCCAGACTGCGGACGACGGTGACGACACATGATCAACACCGAAGCGCTGGGCAAAACGTTTGGCAGTGGTCCACAGGCGGTGCGCGCGGTTGACAATCTAAACCTGGCGGTGCGTGAAGGCGAAGTGTTTGGCTTTCTGGGACCCAACGGCGCCGGCAAGACGACCACCGTGCGTATGCTGGCCTGCCTGATCGCACCCACCGCCGGGCAGGCCACGGTCAACGGGCTGCGCGTGGGCCAGGACGGCGAACGGATCCGCGCCCAGGTCGGGCTGCTCACCGAGTCGCCCGGTCTCTACGAACGCCTGAGCACGCATTACAACCTGGAGGTGTTCGCCCGGTTGTACCACGTGCGCGATGTTCCCGGCCAGGTGGAGAAGTACCTGCGTCTGCTCGACCTGTGGGATGCGCGCGGGCGTGACGCCGGCACGCTGAGCAAGGGCATGAAGCAGAAGCTGGCGATTGCGCGTGCCCTGCTGCACGAGCCACCGGTGCTGTTTCTCGACGAGCCGACCAGCGCACTCGACCCGGAAGCAGCCAAAACGGTGCGCGACTTTATCGAGACCCTGCGTGGCCAGGGGCGTACGATCTTCCTGTGCACACACAACCTGGACGAGGCCGAACGCCTGTGTGACCGCATCGGCGTCTTCCGCCAGCGGCTGATTGCCGTCGACACACCCGAGGCGCTGCGCCGCCAGATTTTCGGCCGGCAGACGGTGGTCCAGCTCGGCGCGGCCGGCGAGACCATGCTGCCGGTCGTGCGCGGGCTGTCGTTTGTCAAACACGCCACCTTTGCCCGCAGCGGCGACGACCACGTCCAGCTCACGATCGATCTCGACGATCCCACCGCCCAGAACCCGGCCCTGGTCGAAGCCCTGGTCAGCCACGGTGCGCAGGTGCAGTTCGTCTACGAACTCAAACACTCCCTGGAGGATGTCTACCTCAGCCTGATGAACCACGACGAGGCGGGAGGCGAGGCATG
>JAYRNS010000263.1:0-2629 GCA_041912075.1 Anaerolineae bacterium | reverse complement strand
GGTCACACCCACGCCGACAGCCACACCACCGGGCGGTACGCCCCTGCAACGTTACTTACCGTTTGTATCACGATAACCCCAGCGTGCGGCTGCCCGATTTGGCGTGCGGGAGCCTGGCTGCCGCTTTGGCCACCACCGGGCCGCACCTGGGGGTGCGGCACGGTGGTGGCCCGGGATGAGCATCTGGGGATGCTGGCTCCTCTGCGGCACGGTGGTCGCTGGCCCGGTGTCAGCATCTGGGGATGTGCTGGTCCCTCTGGGAAAGATAATCGATTACACCCCAGCGCAGGTGCCGCTTGACATGCCCGGTCAGCCCGGCTAGAATTTGCTCCGCTTATCATACACATGGAAGAGGTATTCAGACTCATGACGCACGTAGCACTGATTGGTCTTGGCACCATGGGCAGCGGTATCGCCGGCAATATCCTGGCGGCTGGTTTCCCGCTCACGGTTTGGAACCGCACGCGCGACAAGGCAGAGCCACTGCTGGCACGCGGCGCACAGTGGGCAGAATCGCCGGCGGCCGCCGCCAATGGCGCTGACGTCGTCATCAGCGTCGTCGCCAACGAACCGGCCTCACGCACGGTCTGGCTTGGCGATTCAGGCGCCTTGTCCAGCATGACGCCAGGCAGCCTGGCCATCGAATGCAGCACCCTGACGGTTGCCTGGGTCCAGGAGCTGTATGCGCTGGCCCAGACCCGGCAGATCGATTTCATGGATGCACCACTGGCCGGCAGCAAACAGCCGGCGCAGGCCGGCACATTGGCCCTGTTCGTCGGTGCGGAGGACACGGTTCTGGCGCGCGCCCGCCCGGTGCTGGACACCTTTTCGCGCACGATCCTGCATTTTGGACCGCCAACCACGGCCACGACGTACAAGCTGATCAACAACATGATGGCCGCCGTGCATATCGCCGCCCTGGGTGAAGGGGTGGCTATGGCCGAACGCGCCGGCCTGAACATGGAAACGGTCAGCCAGGCCATTGCCATCGGCACCACCAGCAGCCCGATCGTCAAAAACAAGGTGGCCGCCATCGTTGCCCACGAATTTGCGGACGTTCATTTTGCGCTGCGCTGGATGCATAAAGACCTGACGTATGCCCTGCAAGCGGGAACGACCCTCGGTGCCGCCCTGCCGACCGTGGCCGTGGTGCGCGAACTGTTTGCCCTGGCTATGCTGCGCGGGTTGAGCGACGTCGATTATGCAGCGGTCACCGATGTCGTGCGCGGTTGAAAGGTAGCTGGCAATGGTTCGTCGTCGTCCACTACTGACAGGTCTTGGCCTCGCGCTTCTGGCACTGACCCTGCTCGCGGCAGCCGGTCTATCAAGTGCCATGGCGGGCCATGCACCCATGACGGCCCCCCTCCAACTTCCTGACGGCCCGATACCATCTTTGCAGCCGGCACTGCCACCCAGAACGGCCGGTCCCCTGAGCACGCTGACCTCCAGCCAGCTCTCGAACTGTATGGCCGTCGATACCACGATCCACGAGTCACAGGCCACGGTTTTTCTGACCTGGACCGGTGCCGCAACGGCGGCACGCCTCAAGCTGGACATCAACAACGCCCAGCCCGGCCACAGTATCTACCTGAACGGCACGCGCATCGGCACCGTGCCCAATTGGACGGCGGGTGCTGGTTACTGCGCAACCACCGGCATTACGACCACGTTTACCCTACCCGATCTGGCCGTCGTACGCAACGGTGTCAACACCATCAAGATTACCAACGACGCCAACCCGAACGACAGCTGGAGCGTCGCGCGCGGCGTACTCGAGGTCGATGGTGACATCCAGGGGGCGACCTACCAGGAGTTTGGATACTTCAGTTCGTATCCGCCGCAGCCAGGTTACCAACGGGCCGTCGTGCAGATTCCATCCAACTATGATGGCAGCCCGCGCCCGTTGGTGATTGGCGTGCACGGTTATGGTGCCAGCCTGAACCTGCGCTGGCAGTCGATCTATGCCTTTGGGGCGGAGGCCAACCGGCGCGGCTGGTTGCTGGCCGCACCCGAAATGCACGGTGAGAATCCGGCATCCGGCGGGGGTCGTTCGCTGGGCGCCCGCGCCGCGCAGCGCGACCTGATCGACACGGTGAATTACGTCAAACAGCACTATGCCGTCGACGAAAGCCGTATCTATCTGATGGGCTTTTCGATGGGCGGCCAGACGGCCATGCTTGGCGCGGCCAAATACCCGGACGTATTTGCCGGCGTGGTTGAGTATGCCGGTTTCAGCTCTCTAAGCGATTGGTACAACGAAACGGAGGACTGGCGGCAGACTGACATTGCCAACGAATGCGGCGGGACACCGGCGACGCAGCCCTTCGAGTATGCTCGCCGTTCACCCCAGCGCTATGCCCTCGGTTTCAAACAAATGCCGCTGGCCATCGTGCACGGCACGGCCGACACCAAGGTGCTGCCCCACCATGCCCAACAGATGTATGATGCCGTCAGTGCCGTGGGGCCGGCCAGCCTGGAAATCCACTGGTACGCCGGCGGTCACGACGACGACCCGGCACCGTGGGGGAGTGAATGGGCCTTCGGCTTTTTGCAGCAGTTCACCCGGCCCGCCAACCCGGCACGCATCGCCATCACGACCGACGAAAGCCGCAGCGTCAACTGGTTACAG
>JAYRNS010000262.1:0-6658 GCA_041912075.1 Anaerolineae bacterium | reverse complement strand
TGGGTCAGCCTGGACGACAGTTTTGTCATCTGGGATGGTGCTGAAGTGGCAGGAGCGTCGTTGAATGACATGGGGCCGGCGGCGCTGCGTCACTACGGGCGCAACCAGGGTTGGATCGGCATCCTGTACGTGCGCCGGCCCTGGCGGCAGCGCGGTCTGGGGTGGGCGCTGCTGGCGCGCAGCTTGCAGCAGGCGAAGGCCCTGGGTCACGACCTGGCCGGCTTACGCGTCGACGCCGAGAATCTGACCGGGGCAGTGCGGTTGTACGAGGCATTAGGATTTGCAGTGGAGAAGACGACCGCGGCCTACCACCGGGTCTATCCGGACGAAGCCTGAAGCGGTGGCACGCCCAGCAGCTTACGTGCAAAGCGCCGGACCGCCGCAGCGGTGGCGATGGCATCTTTGGCTTCTTCGAGGATCGGTTCGTCGCCAGGATAGCGGACACGGGCTGCATAGCTGGATAACAACGAAGTTGCGCGTGAAAGCAGGCCGCGTGCGTGATGGGGCGTTTGCGCCGCATTGCGATACGTGTAATCTCGTAGTCGTCTTCGGCATAGGCGATCCAGGCGAGCGGGTCAGTTTCCGAGCTCATAGACGACCTCGCCCCGTGTCGCGATTTCGCGAATGAAATAGTTGTTGCCCTCCACTTCATAGTGGAGCTCATCCGGCGTCTTGACTACGATGTCAACCGGAAACGGACGCGGGCGCAGAAGTCTGCAGACAGCTAGGTGGCGCTCGTTGAACGGGATTGGGCAATGGGGGTTGGAGGTTAGGGGCCAGGGGTTGGGGTTTTGTGGGAGCGCCACCATCTATGGCCCCGCGCCGGGGGCGTAGGGTTCCTGGCGGCCGGGAGCGCCCAACTCCAGTTCGGCCGCGAATGGACTCCTGTCAACGGATTCGAGGAACGGACCATCGGTGCGCCACGCGCGGCCGGCAGCCCGCGTTCGCGTATTTGTGACCAGCATTCGTGGATGGCCGCACCCTATTCGTTGACGGGCACCCCCGATTGGCACCCGACGTGTGGCATGGTAAAATGGACAAGACCACCTGCCGCATCCATACCCGACAAGGATCGCCACCATGAATTCTGAGCACCACCTTAAAGCCTCATCCCCCAGGCGGACACACGCCAGGCGCGTGCTCGCCATGGTTCTAGTGGCTGGACTGTTGTTCCTGCTGGCGGTGATCGCCCTGTCCAGCCCAGCGGTGGATGCCCAGGTCATCGCCCAGGCGACGCGCCAGCCTGGTGTGACGTTCCAGGAAAGCCTGCCAGCCGGTGCACGGCCAGTGTTTGTCGACACTTTCGACGATCCCACCAGCGGTCTGGTGGCCAACTCCAGATTGACCGATACCGAGCGTTTTTACGGTGATGGCCAGTATCACATCGTGGTCAACCAACCGGGCAGCGGCGCTTACGCCGTTTGGACAGCGCCCGATCAGAACTACGCCGATGTGGCCATTGAGGTCGAAGCAACCTACCAAGATGCGGGCCGTGACTTTGGCACTGGGCTGATTGTGCGTGGGAAAGACCAAAGAAATCAATACACGTTCATCATCCGCCAGGATCGGACCTACTTCATTCGCCGTACGGTAGATGGCCAGGAAATGACGCTGTCGGGATTGAGCAAGTCCGAGTCTATCCATCCCGGCGCTGCCACCAACATCCTATCGGTCATCGCCCAGGGACCGCAGCTCTCCTTCTTCGCCAACGGTCATCTCCTCGATACAGTCACCGATGACACCTTCACGGTGGGCCGTGTCGGCCTGTACGCCGGCACCGATACAACCGGCGGCAACCACGTCACCTTCGACAATGCTCGCATCTGGGACTTGGGCGGCGGCATCCGCCTGACACCGGTGCCCGTGCTGCCGTTCAAGGATCTGTTACCAGCGGGGGCACGCCTGGTATTCACCGATACGTTCGACAACCCGCTGAGTGGTCTGCCCTGCCCGACGCGTAATTCAGCGCAGGAAGACTGTGATGTTCATTATTATGACACCGGTCAGTACCGCTTTGATTTTTCCGATCGGGACGGGGGTTTTGTGGCCGAGTGGCCGGCGGTCTACGACAACTTTGCCGTAGAAGCGGAAGTCGCCTGGCCGGTGGCCACGGTCGATCATCTGCGGACCGGCCTGCTGGCGCGACGGCAAGGGTATGATTCGTACTATGTGTTTGGTATCGGTCGTGATGGCAGCTTCGAACTGCGCAGCCAAACACCCACAGGCGAGAACCTGCTCCTCAGCGACACGTCGCCCTGGATCAACCGCGACGACAAACCCAACCGTCTGGGGCTGATTGCCCAGGGGTCGAACCTGACGGCGGTCATCAATGGCCATCAGGTGGGTCAGGTGCGGGATACAGCCGTCAGCAAGGGGCACCTGGCACTCGGCGCCGATGGCACGGGGGGGATCGGTTCGCAGGTGGTGTTCGACAACGTGTCGGTGTGGGAGCTGCCACCGCCCCCCATTGGGTCAGAACTGATCAACCGGTTCGATCCCGGCGGCTGGATCGCGCTGGGTATTGCTGGTCTGGCCATCGGGTTGTGGGTGTTTCGCCGGCCGATCACCGGCTGGCTCTACAAGTTGAGCGGGACACCCACGGCGTCTACGCCGGTTGGGCCGGTTCCGGTAACAACCACTGCGGTCGCGACAACCGGGGAGTCGATCACCCCCGCGGCTGTTGACCTGAAGCCGGTAAGCACGGTGACGTTGGAGCCAGTGCTGCAAGCGCAGGACGCCCCGGCGGGACTGACCCACAACCCTTACATCGTTGGCCCGCCGGTGGCTGATGCGACCCTCTTCTTTGGACGCAACGACGTCTTCGACTACGTCAGAAGGCAGTTGGAGTCGACCAAGGGCAACCTGGCGCTCGTATTGTATGGGGGCCGGCGCACGGGCAAAACCTCGACCCTGCTGCAGATCAGCAACGGACGGTTGGGGCCGGCGTATGCACCGGTCTATGTCGACATGCAGGTGATGGCGGAGGTGACGGCGCGTGACTTCTTTGCCCGGCTGGCCCAAGGTATCGCCGATGTACTCGACGATCCCGCCCTGCGCGCGGCCGGCGAGAAGCTGGGCAGCGGTGAGGATACGGCTTACCGTGACTTCGAGCGTGTGCTGGACATGGCCTACCAGGCGGCCGGTAACCGCCGGCTCCTGTTGATGTTCGACGAATACGAGATTCTGGAGCGCATGGTGGACAGTGGACGCATGAGCCCTGACATCTTCCCCTATCTCAAGTCGATCATGGAGCAGCCGCGGCGGCTGGCGCTGCTCTTCACCGGCTCGCGTCCCCTGGATCAAATGCGCAGCCAGTATTGGGACTGGGCACGTACCTTTGCCCCCGCCCTATACAAACGGATCAGCTTCCTGTCCACCGACGAGGCGCGACGCCTGATCGTCGAGCCGGTGCAGCCCACGATCACGTATGAGGAAGCCGCGGTGGAGAATATCTTGCGTCTGAGTGCCGGCCATCCGTATTTCACCCAGGGAATCTGCCGCACCCTGATCGATATGCTGTTGTACGAGAAGCGCCAGGTCGTGACGCCGTCCGACGTCGACGAGGCGGTCACCGACCTGGTCGAGAATCCGCTGCCGCACATGATCTTTTTGTGGAACGAGGCCAACCGTGATGAGCGGCTGGTGCTGGCCGCTCTGGCCGCGGCCCTACCCGACGCCGATGCCTGGATGGGCGTCGACCAGCTCGACACGGTGCTGGCTGCGCCCAAGGCGCAGCTGCCGGTCGAGACCCTGCGCGCGACCCTGACGGCCCTGGAGCGTCGTGACGAGCTGCTCGACCGGCGCGACGATACCTACCGCTATCGCATCGATCTTCTGCGTCATTGGGTGAGGGACGAACACTCACTGTGGCAGACAGTCGCCGAACGGGCAAATCCAGCATGACGACACGCAATCCGTATCTGAACCGTACGATGATCAAGGCGCCGGCCGATTTCTACGGCCGCCAGCGTGAGCTGCAGAAAATCTTCGCCCGCATCGACAGCCCGCGCCCGCAGTCGGTGGCCATCGTCGGGGAACGCCGCATTGGCAAATCGTCACTGCTGTACCAGGCATATCTCGGCGGGCAGGGACCCGCGGGGGTGCCCGATCCGAACCACTGGTTTGCTGTCTTTCTTGACCTTTCCGCACGCAAAGACTATGCGGTGTCACAGGTCTTCCAGACGATTTTCAGCCAGCTCGGCCAGGCACTTGACATCCCACCCGGTAAGGACACCAGCACCGGCTACGACCAGTTTCAGGCGGTGGTCAAGCAGCTCGAGAAGAGTAATCGACGGCTGGTCATCTTTTTTGACGAATTCGAGGCGATTGCCAGTAACCCGAACATCCCTACGGCGACCGTCACCGAATTCCTGGCCTTTCTGCGCGGCATCGCCAACAGCGGTCCGGTGGCTTACGTGACGTCATCGCAGGTCGACTTACAGGAGCTGGGGCACAGCGGCGAGATCAAGGAGTCACCGTTCTTCAATATTTTTACCCGCATTTCGCTCGGTCCGTTGCAGACCGACGAGGCGCTGCGTCTCATGACCGAACCATCGGCCGCCGCCGGCCGTGATCTGGCACCCTATGCGTCCGTGGTCTTCGAGTGGGCCGGCACGCATCCTTACTTCATACAGATCGCCTGCGCCGCCCTCTTCGACCAGCACGATGGGCGTGAGATCACCAGTGCTGGCCTACAAGACGCTCGTGACGAGTTCAGCGAGCAGGCCGAAGACCAGTTTCAGTACATCTGGTTACGCCTGACCGAGGATGAGCGACTGGTGATGCGTGCGCTGGCGCGTGGTGAGAGCGTGCCCCCGCCTAAAGCCTTTGCCGTGCGCGGTCTCGTGCGGCGTGGCTATATCCAGGAGCGCAACGGGCAGCCGGTCGTGTTTTCGACGATCTTTGCCGAACGCATCCCGGAGTGGGATGCCATGGCCGAACCAGCACTGCCCCAACCATCCACTGACGTCTTTGCTGCGCTGGAAGCCCAAACCGCCAGGCTGCTGGCTGTCCTGGGACCAAACCACACGCGTTACCTGGATGCGCTCTCGTTTCAGGACCAACTGCGGCAGAACCTGGCAGCGGCCCGCCGCTACGGTGATACCGACACCCTACGCGCCGATCGCAACCGTATCGTCGACCAGCTCAATGCGCTGAGCCTGGAGACTCTGAAGACCGGTTTGTCGGCGCTGCAACCCTAGCCCTGGATCGAGGACCACAAGATCGCACACCCAAAAGCCACGATGAGCAGGTTACCCAAGAGCCTGGCTCCGACCTGGAAACGCGGCGACAAATGGCGATGACCCACGGCCCCAATCGCCGCCAGCACTGTTTGCCAGGAAAGGGAGGCCAGGCCGGCGCCAAGCACAAACGCCAGGCGGGACCCGGGCGTGTCCAGCGAACCGGTTTGCATGCCAAGAATGAGTGAGGCAAAATAGGCGATGGTCAGAGGATTGAGGAGAGTCAGACTCAGGAACTGGACAAAGGTACGGCCCCGACCGCGACCGTTGACACCAGCAGGGCTGGTCAGTCCCGCGGCGCGACGCAGGCGCCACAAGCCATAACCACCAATCGCCAACAGCACGATGGCACTGACGACACGCAGCACAGCGGCGTAGGGCGCCAGCAGCAGGCTGAGCGCCTGGCCAGCCACGGCCGCCAGGCTGGCGTAAATGAAATCGGCTGTCGCCGCGCCGGCGCCAGCCGCAAATCCCCAGCCGAATCCACGGCGCAGCGCCACCTCGACGATCAGGATCGCAATGGCCCCGACGGGGATAGCGATCCCGTAACCGGCCAATATGCCGCGCCAGAAAGCATGGACTTCCATCTGTCCCTCGCCAGGCGGACAAATTCCGGTCCAGGCCCTGGACGCGCCAGATCGGAGGCTGGAAGTCCCCCGATCCCTCCAGCACTCCGACCTGGACAAACGCAAGTGTACCACAAGTTGCACGGGGATGCAAATTGGCGTTTGCCGTTGGTGCAAATGAGCCAGCTTGCGTTTTGGCGTCGCCTGGCATATAATGAGCTTGTTCCAGGTTTGTTTCAACGTCGGAACGAACGAAGGTGTAACGACATGCCGCTCGCCAAGTCTGTCCCATGGTTACCCCATGCCAGACGGCGGCGCTACCAACCGCCGCACGAGCGTAAGCAACCGTAGGCCGTTGTGCTAAAAATGCATAACGGCCTACGGTTTTTTGTTGGGTTTTCTATTCTGGCTCAAGGAGGCGCAGCATGCAACTTGGTGGATACGCAGACCGTATCGCCTGGATCGACCTGACCGGTGGCAAGGTCGAGTACAAACCCATTGCCGACGAAGACAAGCTGAAGTACATCGGTGCGCGTGGTCTCGGCGTCAAGTATGTGTTCGACAACGGCCCCGAAGTTGACCCGCTCTCGCCGGACAACATCCTCTGTTTCATGAACGGCCCCCTGACCGGAACTGAAGCCAACATGAGCGGGCGGATGGCCGTCGTGACCAAGTCGCCGCTCACTGGCACCGTCACCGACAGCCATCATGGCGGCTGGTCAGCGGCGCGTTTGCGCTGGGCTGGCTTCGACGGTCTGGTTTTCAAGGGCAAAGCCGACAAGCCCGTGTATGCCTACGTACACGATGGCACCGTCGAGCTGCACGATGCCTCGGCTGTCTGGGGCATGGGTG
>JAYRNS010000261.1:0-3797 GCA_041912075.1 Anaerolineae bacterium | reverse complement strand
GCAATCAGCACTTCATCGGGCATCGGCCCCCGGTGGGGCTGCCAACCCGCAAACTGCGTATCGATAAAGCTGGTCGTGGCCTGACCCTGTCGGAACAGTGGATGATCGATGACCGCCAGCAAAAACGGGATGTTGGTCGTCACCCCCTGCACGATGTAGTGTGCGAGGGCCCACTGCATCTTGCCAATCGCATCGGCGCGGTCCTGGCCGCACACGATGAGCTTGGCGATCATCGGGTCGTAGTGCAGCATGACTTCCACGCCGGTGCTGACGCCGGCATCGAGGCGTACGCCCGGCCCAACCGGTTCGACGGCGCGCAGCACCTTGCCGATCGACGGTAGGAAGTGATTCTCCGGGTCCTCAGCGTAAATGCGGCACTCGATGGCGTGCCCCCGCTGCCCCAGGTCAGTCTGCGTGAAAGGCAGCGGCTGCCCTGCCGCCACGGCCAGCTGGGCCTTGACCAGGTCGACGCCCGTGACAAGTTCGGTGATGGGGTGTTCGACCTGCAGGCGTGTGTTCATCTCCAGAAAATAGTAACCACCTCCGCTGTCGACCAGGAACTCGATCGTGCCGGCGTTGACGTAGTCGACAGCGCGCACGGCGGCCAGCGCGGCCTCACCCATGCGCGCACGCAGCGCCGGCGTCAGCAGGGGCGATGGGGTTTCTTCGATGATCTTCTGGTGCCGGCGTTGGATGGAGCACTCACGTTCGAAGAGGTGGACCGCGTGGCCGTACTGGTCGGCCAGGACCTGGAATTCGATGTGGCGTGGCTGGTCGAGGTACTTTTCCAGATAGATGCGGTCGTCACCAAAGGCATTCTGGGCCTCGCGGCGGGCCGACGCCAGGGCATCGGGCAGGTCCTGGGGCTGGTGCACGCTGCGCATCCCTTTCCCACCGCCGCCAGCCGTGGCTTTGACGAGCAGGGGAAAGCCGATCGCTTCGGCTGCCGCGTGCAGGTCAGCGTCGGCTGTGCTGGCCTGGTAACCAGGCACGATGGGCACGCCCGCCGCCTGCATCGTGGCACGGGCCGCGGTTTTGCTGCCCATGGCGCGCATGGCATCACCACTGGGGCCGACAAACACCAGTCCCGCCTGGCGTACGGCATCGGCAAACTCCGGGTTTTCTGACAAGAACCCGTAACCAGGGTGAATCGCCTGGCAGCCGTGGTCGAGCGCAGCCTGTACAATGCGTTCGCCGCGCAAATAGGATTGCGCGGGCGGTGGGGGGCCAATCAGAACTGCCTCGTCGGCCAGGACCGTGTGCAGCGCCGCCGCGTCCGCCTCCGAGTAGACTGCCACGGTGCGAATCCCCAATTCCTGGCAGGTACGGATGATACGCACGGCGATCTCGCCGCGGTTGGCGATCAAGACTTTGTCGAACATGGTGGTTTCCATTCAAGAGTTGCCAACTCTTCAAGAGTTGGCATCTGTTGAACCTACATCCGAAAGACCCCAAAACGCGTCTCGACCTGCGGTGCATTCAAGCAGGCCGACAGCGCCAGCCCCAGCACACGGCGCGTTTCGGGCGGATCGAGAATACCGTCATCCCACAGGCGCGCCGTCGAGTAGTACGGACTGCCCTCACGTTCGTATTTCTCCAACGTCGGGCGCTTGAACTCCTCCTGCTCGGTTGGTGTCATCAGCGGCTGTCCGCGGCGCGCAAGCTGGTCCTGTTTGACCGTGAGCAGGACGTTGGCCGCCTGCTCACCGCCCATCACGCTGATCCGGCTGTTGGGCCACATCCACAAAAAGCGCGGGCTGTAAGCACGTCCGCACATGCCATAGTTGCCGGCGCCAAACGACCCGCCGATGATCACGGTCAGCTTGGGTACGGCGGCATTGGCAACGGCGTTGACCAGCTTGGCGCCATCTTTGGCAATCCCGCCGGCCTCGTAGCTGCGCCCGACCATGAAACCGGTGATGTTCTGCAGAAACAGCAGCGGAATCTGGCGCGCCGTACACAGCTCGACAAAGTGCGCGCCTTTGAGCGACGACTCGCTGAACAAAATGCCGTTGTTGGCCACGATGCCAATCGGATAACCGTACAGCCGCGCAAACCCGCACACCAGGGTCGTGCCGTAGAGGGCTTTGAACTCGCGAAAACGGCTGCCATCGACCAGCCGTGCAATCACCTCGCGCACATCGTACGTCATCTTGAACGTCGGCGGGATGATACCGTACAGCTCGGCCGGGTCGTACAGCGGCTCTTCCGGCGCGGCGACGTCCAGCCGCACCTCTTTACGCGTGTTGAGGCTCTCGACAATGCCGCGGCACAGCTCGAGCGCGTGCGCATCGTCGACGGCGTAGTGATCGGCTACCCCCGACGTGCGGGTGTGCACGTCGGCCCCGCCTAACTCCTCGGCCGTCACCTCTTCGCCCGTCGCCGCCTTGACCAGGGGTGGTCCGCCGAGAAAGATCGTACCGGTGCCCTTGACGATGATCGTCTCGTCGCTCATCGCTGGTACGTAGGCACCGCCGGCCGTGCATGACCCCATCACGACGGCGATCTGCGGGATGCCCTGGGCGCTCATCGTGGCCTGGTTGTAGAAGATACGGCCAAAGTCGTCGACGTCGGGGAAGACCTCGTCCTGCATGGGCAAAAACGCCCCGCCCGAATCGACCAGGTACAGACACGGAAGGCGGTTCTCAAGGGCCACGGTTTGGGCGCGCAGATGTTTTTTGACGGTCAGCGGGTAGTAGGTGCCACCTTTGACCGTCGCGTCGTTGGCGACGATCAGGCATTCACGGCCGGCGACACGGCCAATCCCGGTGACGATGCCCGCGCCCGGTGCTTCCTGATGGTAGAGGTCCCACGCCGCCAGCGGTGACAGCTCGAGGAACGGCGATCCTGGATCGAGCAGGCGATCGATGCGTTCACGCACGAAGAGTTTACCCTGCTCGCGGTGACGCTGGTGCGCCTTTTCGTCACCGCCGAGGCGCACCTGGGCCAGCCGTTCCCGCAGCTCGGCCGCCAGGGCCTGGTTGTGCGCCTGGAAAGTGACAAACTGCAGGTCTTGAGGATTGACGTGCGATTCAAGAACTTCCATGATTTACTTCAACAATTCCTGGACGACCTGGTTGACCAGACGACCATCGGCGCGTCCCTTCAACTCCTGCATGAGGTAGCGCATCAGGGCGCCCATCTGGGCTTTGTCCTGTACGCCAAGCGTTGCCATCGCCGCCCGTGCAGCCACTTCGATCTCTTCGCGGCTCATCTGCTGCGGCAGGTATGTTTCCAGTATCGCCAGCTCGGCCTGCTCTTTTTCGACCAGGTCCTCGCGGCCGCCGCGGCGGAATTCCTCGATCGAATCGCGGTGCTGTTTGGCCTCACGCTGGATGACGGCCAGCATCTCGGCGTCATCGGGCGCGTGCCCGACCTCTTTCTCCAGGTTTTTGGCCGCCGTCAGCACCATCCGCAGCGTATCGCGGCGCACCGTGTCGTGTGTCTTCATCGCCTGCTGCATCTCGGATGTGATTTGGTCTAGTAACGTCATGCGCGCTCCTTGTATCTCCAACTTGATCTGGATTTTACGGTCATTGTACCATAGGCGGCAACGGTCCGTAAAAGAAGCACCGGTCCCATTCTGCGTTCTAACCGACAATTACATACACAAAGTGTGTTTGACCCGACGAATGCGGTCTGATACAATACGACCTGAGGAAAGACGCGCGTGATCAATTCTCTATTTAAACAACCCGACCAGGCCGCCAGCTCGCTGCCGGCGGCCTTTCAGCAGGTGGCGATCCTCTACCATCCCAAAAAACCGGAATCGCTTCCGCTGGCCGAAGAAATTGCCG
>JAYRNS010000260.1:0-2167 GCA_041912075.1 Anaerolineae bacterium | reverse complement strand
CCCCCCATCACCTTCCGGTGGGCGCCGCCGCCGGCCGGCGAGGATGTAGGGCTCGAACAGGGGCGCAACCGTCCCGGGTATACGCCCGGTTAGAATCGTGCCGGCCTGGTCGTATTCTTCGCGCTCGATGAGCCCGCGCTGGTGAAAAAGCGCCACCAGCTCTCCTTCCCCGTACGGAATGTGCACCTGGATACGAACCAGGCTGACGTTGAGTGTCTCCTCGATCAACGCCAGCAGCTGGTCGATGCCGGCGCCCGTATGTGCGGAAATGCCGACGCTTGACGCAAACTGTCCGGCCACGGCATCGGCCCGCAGCGCGGCATCCGGTCCCAGGAGGTCGATTTTGTTGAGCGCGGTGATCATGGGTTTGTCCGCGGCGCCGATTTCGTCGAGCACTTCGGCCACGGTCGCGGCTTGCGCGGCCACATTCGGGTGCGTGATGTCCACTACGTGTAGCAAAAGGTCGCTTTCAGCCACTTCTTCCAGTGTTGCACGAAACGCCGCCACTAAATCGGTGGGGAGTTTTTGAATAAAACCAACGGTATCCGTGAATAGCACCGTGCGCCCGCCAGGCATATCCATGCGGCGCGTCGTTGGATCGAGCGTGGCAAACAGCTGGTCGGCTGCGTAGACGTTGGCACCGGTCAGGGCATTGAGCAGGGTTGATTTGCCCGCATTCGTATAGCCTACGAGAGCAACCACCGGTAAGACAGCCTGGCGCCGCCGCTGCCGGTAGCGCAAACGGTGCTGGCGCACTTCCTCCAGCTCGCGTTTGAGTACGGTGATGCGGCGACCGATCTCGCGCCGGTCGACTTCAAGCTGGGTTTCACCCGGACCACGCAGACCCACACCGGCGTTGCCACCACGCCCCCCACCACCGCCGGCCTGGCGCGCCAGGTGTGTCCACTGGCGTGTCAGACGTGGCAGCCGGTACTCGTACTGCGCCAGCTCAACCTGCAGGGCCCCTTCTCGTGTACGCGCATGCTGGGCAAAAATGTCGAGAATCAGGGCGGTACGGTCCAACAGTTTCACATCGAGACCCAGCACCTTCTCCAGCTCCCGCTGCTGGCGCGGCGACAGCTCTTCGTCGAAGATCACCATGTTGGCCCCACTGGCCGTGCGTAAGGCAACGAGCTCCTCCACCTTACCCTTGCCAATGAGGGTGGCCGGATTGATCTCGCGCAACGTCTGGGTCAGCTCGGCGACTACTTCGACATCAACCGTGCGCGCCAGCTGCGCCAGCTCTGTCATGGAATCATGCAGTGTCCATGGCGTCGCAACCCCTGGCAACTCCACACCCACTAACACCGCTGTGTCAAGCGGCTTACCCGGTTCAATCATCTGTGCAGAAATACGTCACCCTCCTCATGCCCCTTCGCGCCCTTCGTGTCACTTCGCGTTGTTCGAGTCACTTCGTGCCTTCGTGATCTTCGCGCTTCGCGGCCTTCGCGTCACTTAGCGCTTTCGTGATACGATCCATCGCCTCACTCAGCCGGGCCGTCGCGATCCCCAACGAGATACGGACGTAGCCCTCACCATACTCACCAAACGCCGAACCGGGTGTCACGCTCACGCCGCTCTGTACGAGCAGCTGCTCGGCGAATGCGGCTGCGGTCATGCCGGCCGGCGTGGCGGCCCATACGTAAAGACCGGCCTGCGGTGGCGCGGCACGCAGACCAGCCTGACGCAGCGCGTCCAATACGAGATCACGCCGTGCCTGGTAAACCGCATTGCGCTCAGCAATCCACGCCTGATCCCCCGTGAGCGCCGTCACGGCGGCCGCTTGCACGGCCTGGAAGACTCCGGTATCGACGTTGCTCTTTACCTGCAGCAAGGCCGCCAATACCTGCGCGTTGCCCACGACCATGCCAATACGCCAGCCGGCCATATTGTGCGACTTGCTCAATGAGTTGAATTCGACGGCAACGTCGCGTGCCCCACGTATCTGCAGCAGTGAAGGCGCCCGGTACCCGTCGAAGCCGACATCGCAGTAGGGTGCGTCATGGCACAGCAGCAGGTCATGGCGGCGGGCAAAGGCCACCGCGCGTGCAAAAAATCCGAGATCAGCCGTGGCACCGGTTGGGTTGTTGGGATAGTTCAGCCACAATACGCGCGCCCGCTGCACGACAGCCGCCGGAATGGCGTCCAGGTCCGGCAGGTAGTGGTT
>JAYRNS010000259.1:0-3192 GCA_041912075.1 Anaerolineae bacterium | reverse complement strand
ACCGAACTGTGGTAAACTAGTACTCTGTGAGGTGGGATTGCTCTCACAGGGCACTGATGCTGGCAGGTTGGCCGAAAGGATGTGGTATGTGAACGTCGCATGGCTGGCGCAGCGTCTGATCGATTGGCTGACGGCCCTGGCAACGTGGTATTACCATCGCAAATATGGGGCACTGGCGTCGCGCCTGGGGGGCGGCGTGCTGCCTGGCGATGGCCGGCGGGGATTCGTGGTCATTCAAATCGATGGCCTGGCTCACCAGTACCTCGAAACAGCGTTGGATATGGGTGCGGCGCCCTACCTCAAACGACTCGTGCAGCGCGAGGGGTTTCACCTCCAATCGTGGCGCTGCGGTTTGCCCAGCAGCACGCCGGCGGTGCAGGCCGGAATCATGTTTGGCAACAACTGGAATATTCCGTCCTTCCGTTGGTATGACAAAACCACGGGCCAATCCATCGTCTGCAAAGTCCCCACACAGCTGCAGCGTCTGCAGGCACGCCTGGGTGTGGGTCGTTACGGGCTGCTCACGGGTGGTTCCAGCTACTTCAATCTCTTCGATGGTGGCGCACGCACATCGTTCATGACCCTCTCGGCCCTGGGGCGGCAGCATTTGTTCGAGAACGTGCGCGGCTCGTTTTTTTTCTTGTTGTTTGTGTTGAGCCCGCGCCGGGCCCTGCGCACCCTGTGGCTGGCCACTGCCGAATATGGCCGCGACCTGTGGCACCGGCTGCACACGCCACGAGATGACGCGGCGTCGCGTCGTTGGTCTCGCGTGCGCGCAGCGTTGTCGGCACCACTGACGACCCTGCTGTCCCCGCTGCCGGCTGTGACCTTGAACATCGTATTCCGCGAAATCCAGACATTTGCCGTTGGCCTGGATATCTATCGTGGTGTGCCCGCCATTTATACTGATTATTACGGCTATGACGAACAAGCGCACCATCATGGCCCATTATCGGCCGAGGCGCTGCACGCCCTGCGGGCCATCGACGACTGTATTCGCCAGATCGACCACGTACGCCGTCAGTTTCGTCATCGACGGCCGTACGACTTGATTATTCTATCGGACCACGGCATGAGCTGCTGCCGTCCGTTTCAGGAAACCTATGGCCTGACACTGGGCGAGTTCGTGCGTGACCGCGTCGGTCGCGCCGAAGTCGATGCCTCCAGCGGGTCTACCTCATGGACCTCGCTGCAGGACCAGGGTCTGCTGCACGAACTGCAGCTGGCCGAGGACAACGTTTCGCCACGTACGCAGCCCCTGGTGCGTCTGCTGCGCCGGGTGATGCTCAAAGGTATCACGCATGACCCCGAACTACAGCACAGTTACGATCTGGCTCGCCGCAGCGACGTTGTCGTGCGCGCGGCCGGCAGCCTGGCGCACATCTATTTCAACGTCACGCCCGAACAGATGGATATCGGCGAAATTGCCTTGCTGTACCCGGCCCTGCTGGATGCGCTTCATTCCCACCCGGGGATCGGTCTGGTGTTGGGGCGCGAACGTGACCGGGCCGTGGCGGTCACTTCACACGGCGTCTGTCGCCTGCACCGTCTCATCGACAGCGGCGCGATGCCCTATCTGAAGGACCCGCGAACCGAGATTCAGCAGCTGGAACGACTGGTGCGTTTCCCCAGCAGCGGCGATTTGATCGTATTGGGCAGATGGTTTGCCGATGGTTCGGTCGTCGGCTTCGAAGATCACCGCGCCAGCCACGGTGGTCTGGGCGGACCGCAGGACCACGCTTTTTTCCTGGCCGAACCCGAACTGACCTGGGACCTGGCGGGGGTGTCCAATTCGACCGAACTGCACCGGTTTTTTGTCAACTGGTACGGTGACGCTGCAGCGCGCGCCGCCGGCCACCCCAACGACCTGCCACGCCGGTCAATTGACAACACCCCACCTCTGCGGTAAAATCGTGCCCACAGAATTCTGCATCTTGTACGAAGGGGTGCCGCGTTGAGCAAGTTCTATTACGGTGGTCAGGCGGTCGTCGAAGGGGTGATGATGCGTGGGCGACGCATGATGGCGGTGGCGGTACGTAACCCCAACGGCGAGATCGTGGTTCACCAGGAACCCTTGAAGGCAAAAATCTACACCAGCTCGTGGGGCCAGTGGCCATTCGTGCGCGGCATCAGCATGCTGTGGGACACGCTGGGGCTCGGCATGCGCGCGCTGCTGTGGTCAGCCAACGTGGCGATGAGCACCGAGGAGGAAAAAGTCGAATTCACCGGCCCCCTGGCCTGGACGACCATCGCTGCCTCGCTGCTCGTGTCGATTGCCATCTTTTTCTTGCTGCCTTCAGCCGTAGCGCAGCTTGCCGAACGCTGGTTTCCCGGCCAGCTCACCAGCGCCTTCATCGAAGGCATCGTGCGCCTGGCGTTGTTTATTGCCTACCTCTGGCTGATCGGGTTTATGCCTGATATCCGGCGCGTCTTTATGTACCACGGTGCCGAGCACAAGACGATCAACGCCTACGAGGGTGGGGTGCGCATGGTGGCATCGGAAGTGCGCCGTTTCAGCGTTCAGCATCCCCGCTGTGGCACAAGTTTCTTGTTTATCGTGGTGGCACTGTCGATCGTCCTCTTTGCACCGTTCCACTTCGACCAATGGTACTTGCGTCTGGGGTCACGTCTGCTGCTGATCCCGATACTGGCTGGAATTGCCTACGAGTTTATCCGTTTTAGTGCCAGCCATCTCGATAACCGCCTCGTGTGGCTGGTGATTCAGCCGGGTCTGTGGCTGCAGTCCCTGACCACCCGCGAGCCTGAGGACACGATGCTCGAATGCGCCATTGCGGCCCTGGTGCCGGTTCTGGCGGCCGATGGCATCGAGGTGGAATCCCCGGTGATGGCTTCGGTGCGGCCGGCCGAAGTCGCCGTGGCGGCGTGAGCGAAACACACCGCCAGGCCCTTGGTTTGTTTCGTCAGCAACGGAGCTGTGACAATGTGGTGTGAGACCGAAATAGCATGGTGATAAGAGGGCGGCTCTGCCAGACCTGCGGCAGCGGCAAGCCCTCGTTTTTATTTACACCGAGCCTATCCGAATAACCTGGTATTCGCCTCGATAAGGCGCCTAAGGGCAGTTATTCGGATAGGCTCTAAGACGCACACACGTGTCACCCGTGCCGTGTGTGCGACCCAATCTGTGCAGCCTGGCTAGTCAGGTTTGCCGGCAAAAGAGTATAAGGAGACATT
>JAYRNS010000258.1:0-5131 GCA_041912075.1 Anaerolineae bacterium | reverse complement strand
CTGCCGCCCTCCGACGTCAACCATAGGGGGGTTCGTATCGTGTGAAGCTGCACGGATCGGGGTCCCTGGTGCTGACGCTGTTTGTGTTGGCGACTGTGTTGGTGTCACCAGCCGCCAGCGCGCAGTTCCAGGTTCAATCATCGACTGCCCCACAAAACACCGCCGATGCACCGCTGCCGCCCGGCCCCCCGGCGATACGGCCCGGTGTCTACATGAAGGATGATACGTCGTTCTATTACGGCACAGCCGACCCAGAGCGGTACCACCTCGACGGCAATGTGTATAACTGGTCATGGTCCTACTTGGAGACCTCCATGGGCAGCTACAACACCAGCCGGATCGACCGTCTCCTGCGTGACGCCACTGCCAAGGGTAAACAGGGTGCCTTTGCCATCAGCCCTTACGGGGGTGGCCGGCCCACCGAACCGGGCGTCCGTCATTTGCCGGCCTACATGTGGGACACGGCCAACTATCCGGTATCGACGGTCGACCAGTATACCTACGAGATCTGCAAGTACGTGGCGCCAGCGTGCGACCAGGCAGGTGCCAACCACAAACGCCTGCCCTACTACTGGCGCGATCCGTTCGTCGATCGCTACGAAGCGTTGGCTGACTACCTGGCGTCACGCTATCGCAACGACGCCCGGCTGGAGTTCATTGCCATGGGCTTTGGCACGTATGGCGAAAACCATGCCACCAACCAGCCCGAAGACAAGTACGCGATGGAGCAAGCGATGCTGGCGGACGGCATCACGTCATTTACGCAAGCCTGGCGCGACTATGCCGAATACGTCATGGACATCTGGCGCGACGCCTTTAGCACGTATGACCCTGTCACCGGGCGCCAGGTGCTGCGCAAACAGCTCCTGGTGCAGATCGCTTCGTTCTCCTGGTCGGTCAGCGAGCGCCGCGACCTGGGGCAGTACGCAGCCGATCGCGGCATCGGTATTTCGCTCAATGGCCTGACGCCGGACTTCAATTATGCCGAAGCGGGTGAACTGCCCACGTGTCCCTACTGTGGCATGTACGACGTTTTGAATTTACACAACGACGTCGTACCGGCCGCTTTCGAAACTTATTGGTACATGCTGCAAAGCCCCACTAAATTGTACTGGGGTCTGATGAGCGGGCTCGATAAACATGCCTATTACCTGCGCCTGGACGAATCGCTCTTCATTACCAATGGCGCACCGGGACCAGGGCATCCCTATCCCGGCCCAGGCGGGATAGATCGTACCGACTATCTGCCCGTGATTCAGCGCTGGCGCCCCTATGTCGGGGCAACCCTGTCCAACACACCGAGCGTGTGGGTGGCGATGCGTGAACATCGCAACCCGATCTATTATGACTACGCCTTCGAGTGGTGGTCGTATTTCCCGCAGCTGGGCAACTTCGAGTTCTGGCTCTACCAGATGGATGACGTGCCCGGTGGGCGCACGGTTCCCGAATCCAACGATCCGTTTCTCAGCAGTAATCCCGCCGTCAACCCGGCATCACAGATGGGCAACTGCGGCGGCAGTACCCCCTGTTTCTCACCCAACTATGTGTATGGGCTCGGTAACTGCGGTGCGCACGCCGGCACGGGTCCAGCTTACTGCAACACCGATGCCTACAATCCCAACATCCCGGCCGGGCGTGAAGGCTGGGTCACACGGCGCACCGACGAAGCCACCGGCAACCCGTACATGTGGCTGCGCGTGAATCCCCAGTATATCCCCGTCGCCCACAACACGGTTGACATTTCTGTCACCTACGCCGACATGGGAACCGATACCTGGGCGCTGGAATACGAGGCCACCGGCAGCGTCATGCGGCAGGCCACACCCAACGGTGCCAACACGCCGTACGTGCAAAAGACCAACAGCGGTACCTGGAAGACGGCCGTTTTTCACATCACCGATGCCCGGATGGGTAAGGGCTTACGCACCGACACCGGCGCCGCGGCCAATAGTGACTTCCGCATCAACTCGCGTGGTGACGGCAACGAATGGATCCACCTGGTGGACGTGAAGCTGCTGAGCAGCCAACCCGAACCCACGCCAACGCCATCACCCACGCCAACCAATACACCGACCCCCGGCCCCACGAGCACGCCGACTGCAACCCCGACGGCCACGCCGTCTGTGGGCAGCATCCAGGGCATCGTGTACAACGATCTGAATCAGAACATGGTGCGCGACCCTGACGAAGCGGGCCTGGCTGGCGCGGTGGTCACCCTGCGTCGCAGCAACCAGACGCTGGCAACCGTGACAACCACGGCCGACGGGCTCTACACTTTCCAAAACCTGGCACCTGGTCAGTACGAGGTGCAAGAGACCGATCCACCTGGCTATGTGTCGACAACCCTCAACAACTGGCTGTTGGCAGTGGGTGCGAATACGTCCTTGACCCAGAATTTTGGCGATATCGAAATGGCTCGGGTGCAAGGCAGGGTATTCGTGGATGCCAATAACAACGGCGTGTACGACAGCGGCGAGGTCGGTGTCCGCCAGGTCACCGTCAACTTGTACCAGGATACCAACAGCAATGGGCAGCTCGATCCGAGTGACCCGCTGCTGGGAACACGTGAAACTGGGGGCGCCGGTAACTACACGTTCATGACTTTGAATCCAGATCATTATCTGGTTCAGATCGTGCCACGATCTGGCTACCCCGTCGTTGGCAACACGACCGTGTCCTTTAACATCAGTTTTGCTGAAGTGATTACCGCTAACTTCAGCACGACGCGCGAAGTGTATGCGCCGGTTCTGCGGCAGTGATGTGGTCTAGTCGACCAGGGGCAGAGCCAGGTGTCCGCCGGATGCCGGGCTTTGCCCTTGGCTTGCTGCTTGGACTGGTCTCTACCGGCCTCGCCCTGCTCGCATTGGTGACGACAAGCCCTGGTGCAGCACAGGGCATGGTGCCGCTTGTGTCCCTGACACCGGTGCCAACCGTCGATGTCGGGCATGCCATTCCGGCCTTCTGCGGGAGTCGTTTCCAGCAGGACAATACCGGTCAGCCAGCCAACGTCGACATCTACGCCTGCCGGCCCGACTGGCTGGAGACGGGACCGGAACAGGTATACCTGTTCCACTTTCTCGAAATACAGCCGGTGACGCTGACCCTGCATCCGCTGCAGCCGGCGGTTGATCTGGACTTGTTCATCCTGACCTCACCAGACCCAGCGTCGTGTCTGGCAGCGGGGGACAACGGGATCGCCCTGCCCGGTCTGCCAGCCGGTCAAGATTACTTCGTCGTCGTGGATGGTTATCAGGGCAGCCATGGTCCATATGCATTGGCCATCGACTGCCCGCTCGGCCCGCAGGCCACGGCGACCCCCACGGCGACGCCCTCGCCAATGCCGTCGCCCACGGTGACGCCCACGCCGACCTCGACGGCAACACCGGTGCCGGGGCCGTGGTACCTGCCGCTGGCCATGTGGCAGGCCGTGCCAACACCCACGCCGCCCGTGCAGACGCTGGTGCTGCAGCAGGAGCGTGCCGGTTATCTCGACGCCCTGGATACCACGCTCGATGGCTGGTATCCAACCGTGAACTTTGGCAACGAAGCGCTGCTGCTGACGCGGTGGAATCGCGAGGCCAACAGCGAGGAGAAATCACCTGTCCTGCGTTTTGGTCTGCAGCCACTGCCGGCTGGGGCGCACGTCGTCAGTGCGCAGTTGGAGGTATATGCCGTCGAACGCTCGGTGGCCGCGGACCTGACCCTGGCCGTGTTTGGCTTGCAGCGCCAGTGGTCGGCGACCGCGGCGACGTGGGAGCGGGCGACCACGGCTCAACGCTGGACACTTCCGGGTGCCAACGGGGCGGGCAGTGATCGTGACACCGGGCCGGCCAGCCTGGTGCGCCTGAACGCCACGCAGCGCTGGTACGGGTTTGATGTGACACACCTGGTACGTCGCTGGCAGGCCAACCCGTCCGCCAACTTCGGGGTTCTGCTGGAAGCGGCTGCCGGCACAGAGAATGCGAATGTGGAGTATCGATTCGCCAGTGCGCAGTTCCCCACGCCTGCGCAGCGGCCACGTTTGATCGTTCGTTATTGGGTACCATCATCATGACAGGGCAGGCCTATGGCGTTGCTGAACCCGTATCCATCAGTCTCGACCATGACCGCCATAACGATCTCAATCTGGTACAGGAGGAGGGGCTTATGATCGAAGGGGGAATTCGTAGAAGCGGCAGCCAAGACGGTGCCTGGTTTCGACGGCACGAGCTTGCAGCGGGGGACCAGGTGACTCATCGTCGTTATGCACACGACGACCGGCGGCTCTATGAAGTGAGCAAGCGGCTCTTCGACATCGCGTGTGCTTTGATCCTACTCATCCTGCTGTCTCCGATTCTGCTGGCCATTGCGATTGCCATCAAGCTCGATTCGCCAGGACCGGTGATCTTTGTTAGCCCGCGTGTCGGTCGTTATGGCAGGTCGTTTGCTTTCTTCAAATTCCGTTCGATGTATGCCGGTGTGGATCACCTGGCAGCGCATCGTGAATTCGTCAAAGATTACCTGAACGGGAACAACCAGAACGGGACGCATGACGGCAATGGCAACCACATCTACAAACCCACTGTGATTCGTCAAGGTGTCACGCCCGTCGGTCGCTGGCTGCGTCGCACCAGCCTGGATGAGCTGCCCCAGCTGTTCAACATCCTGAAAGGCGACATGTCCTTCGTCGGTCCTCGCCCACCCCTGCCGTATGAACTGGCTTACTACAAGGATTGGCACATGCGCCGCCTCGATGTGCTGCCCGGCCTCACCAGCCTGGCGCAGATCAACGGGCGCAGCAGCCTGCCTTTCGACAAAGGGGTTGCCTACGACATCCAGTACATCGAACAGCGGTCGTTCTGGCTCGACCTGCAAATCCTATGGCACACGATTCCCGTCGTGCTGCTGATGCGCGACGCCGGATGAACTGGGCACTCGGGAGTGCGGCCGCCTTGGCGGCATCGATGCGTGGCGGCCGTCCGCGACTGACCGCTCGCGAATACGCGAATTTGGAGTGCGGCAGCCACGCTGCCGCCTTGGTTGCATCGATGCGTGCCGGCCGTCCGCGAATGACCGCTCGCGAATACGCGAATTTGGAGTGCGGCAGCCACGCTGCCGCCTTGGTTGCATCGATGCGTGCCGGCCGTCCGCG
>JAYRNS010000257.1:0-1845 GCA_041912075.1 Anaerolineae bacterium | reverse complement strand
GGACACGCGTGGCGGACGAAGTAACGGCGCAGAAGTTCTTACAGCACCTGTTCTTCACGCAGTGGAATGCGGTCAAAACCTACGCTAACGGACACGGTATCCGTATTATCGGCGACATCCCCATTTTTGTTGCGTATGACAGCGCCGACGCCTGGGGTCACCGCGACCAGTTCTACATCGACGACAAAGGCCAGCCAGAGGTCGTAGCGGGGGTTCCACCCGACTACTTCAGCGAAACCGGCCAGCTCTGGGGCAACCCGCTGTACCGCTGGGACGCGATGCAGCAGCAGGGTTACGCCTGGTGGATCCAACGCATCCAGGCCACCCTGGCCCTGGTCGACATCATTCGGGTTGATCACTTCCGGGGCTTCGAGGCCTACTGGGCGGTGCCCTTTGGTGAGGAAACGGCCGTCGACGGCGAGTGGATCAAGGCACCGGGGATGGACTTTTTTACGACGGTACGGGCCAAACTGGGTGAGCTGCCAATCATCGCCGAGGACCTGGGAGTGATCACCCCGCCTGTGCGTGCCCTGCGCGATGCATTCGCCTTTCCGGGCATGCGCATCTTGCAGTTTGCCTTTAGCAGCGGCCCGGAAGATCCATTTCTGCCGCACAATTACGTGCAAAACACTGTGGTCTACACCGGGACACACGACAACGATACCACGATTGGCTGGTACCGCAACAGCTCGACCGAGCCGGAGCGTGATCTTGCGCGCCGCTACCTGGGGCGCGACGCCAGCGACTTTGCCTGGGACATGATTCGCACGGCGTGGTCGTCGGTGGCCTGTATGGCGTTGGCCCCCATGCAGGACCTGCTCAGCCTGGATTCGTGGGCCCGTATGAACTACCCCGGCCGCCCCAGCGGCAACTGGAGCTGGCGCTGCCACGATCACGACCTAAACGACTACGTGGCCAACCGTCTCCACCAGCTGACCTATCTCTACAGCCGGCTGGTGCCACAGCCAGCCAAGGAGACGGATGAGGCGTGAAGACGTGAGGCGTGAAGCGTGAAAACGTGAAACGTGAAACGTGAATCGGGACACGCGTCGGTTGTATCTCACGCCTCACGTTTTACGCCTCACGCCTCATTCCGGCAGTGCCAGCACCACCCCCACCGGCTCCCCATCGCGGCTCCCCACGATGTGAAAGTCGATCGGCCCATAATCACCGGCGACGCTCCAATGGCCTGGCCGGTGGATGTGTCCGCTCACCACGTGGGTCACCTTGGGCTGCTGGCGCACCAGCTGGCCGAGAGTGAAGTTGCCCATGTAAGCGCTGAGCAAATTCCAGAACGCGCTGTGCGGCCGGGCCGGCACCGACTCCTCGAAGATCGGCCAGTGCGTGATGACCACCACCTGCCGCACGTTGGGTGACTCGTGCAGCGCCTGCAGGCGGTTGGCAAAGCCGCGCGCCAGGTAACGCGCCATGGCTACATCGCTCCATGGCCAGTCCACGTAATCGGCGTCGTGGTTGACTAGCCCTTTGAGCTGGCGGTACTCGGCGGGGCCGTACGGCAGCTGCGGCGTGCGTGAGGAGTAGTCGTACCACCCCATCGTCCCGCAAACCCCGGTCGATCCCAGCACAAGCGTTTCGGTCTCCAACCAGCCAAACCCTTCGTCACGTGCCACCTGGGGCAGCCAGTGCTGCCACAGGTCCTGGCTGCTGTAGGTGTTGCGGTAGACGTCGTGGTTACCGGCGATCAACAGCCGCGGACAGGGAAGATCGCTGAAAAGCTGCAGACCGCGTTGAAACAGACGCAGCGGGTGCCCCACGTCGCCGGCGATGACGAAACAGTCCGGCTGTTGGTCCTGCACCCACTGCGCAAAATCGAGAAACGTATCG
>JAYRNS010000256.1:0-2569 GCA_041912075.1 Anaerolineae bacterium | reverse complement strand
TTGAAGACCGACTTGGCTGGTCCCGGCCCTTCGGCATAGGCCAGGTCGGCGATCCGTCCCTCGAGATCCAGGGTCTTATGCGCAATGCGAAATACCTGGCCCGGTGCTGCCAGGATGACTTCGCCTTTATCACGCAGACGCTCACGCAGATTGACGTTACCAAAGGCAAAGTCGCTCAGCAGCACCGTGGTCATCGTGCGCACGTCACCCTTGTCAAACAACCACACGTCCATCGCGGTTGGCTTTGCCAGGTCATTATCCAGCGTTTCGGCAATCCCCATCCCACATTCGCCGCGGTAACCCGAACCGGATTTACCTTCGATCATGAAGTTCTCGTCGTAATCGACATCGCCCTGCCGGTAGATTGCGGTGAATCTGGCGGCTGGTCCGCTGGCTGCCACAGGCGGGGATGAGGTGACCGCGGCCGGCGCTGCTGAAGCCGCGGCTGCCACGGGCGCGGCCGTCGCGGGCGCGGCCGTCACGGGCGGTGGAGCCAGGTCGAACTCGTCTTGTTCATAGAAGTCGCGATCGGTCTCCTCCATGGGTGGCGGTTCGTCGGATGCATACCAGGCCGGGCTAACGAAATCCTCATCGGGTTTGCCAAACTCATCCTCGATGCGGTAGGGAGCTTGTGGGGTGGACTGAGTGACTTTGGGCACGAGTTGGGCTGATCGGCGGCCGGTCAGTATATAGATAAACACACCGACGCCAATACCAAGAACGATAACACCCAACAAGAGCAGGATGCTCCACAAATCGCGCGTGGTCGTGGACGTCTCCGGTGGCGGGGTGGGCTGTGCTTCGGGCGTCAGCGTGGTCGCAAGCGCTGCGGCCAGGGTTTGCAGATTCTGTGCCTGGGCGGTTTTACCTGCCGCCGCCAGGGTAGACGCCGCCGCGTTCAGTTCGTCGACTGCCTGCTGCGGTGTCCACTGCTGCAAACGCTCACCTGCCAGGCCCAAGTCCCCGTTGACCAGGTACGAATCGGCCACGAGCGACAGATATTGGTAGCGCACCTCCTGCCGCAAATCCTGGACATTGGCATCAGTCCAATTCACCGGGAACAGCCACCAGCCCAGCACGATCCAGCCAATGAGCAGTCCCACGGCAAAGGCGGCCGCCAGCCAGAGCCAATTGATGCTGCCTGTACGCCTTTGCATGCCTGTCCTCCTCGTAAACGTCAGTCAGATGGAGAATTGGAGCGTCACATCGTCAGCGCCATCACGGCCTTCTGGACGTGAAGACGGTTTTCGGCCTCATCGTAAACCACACTCTGCGGCCCATCGATCACGCTGTCGGTCACTTCGATGTTGCGATCGGCCGGCAGGCAGTGCATGTAGATGGCGTCGTCCTTGGCCAGGGCCATCCGCCGGTCATCCGTGATCCAGCTGGCATAATTCTTGGCAATCTCGGCGGCCCGGTAACCATCCTCCGTCGTCAGCAGACAGCCCCAGCTTTTCGGATAGACCACGTCGGCGTCGCGGAAGGCTTCGTCCATGTCATGTGTTACGCTGAAGCGGCTGCCGTAGCGTTTGGCGTTGTCCTGTGCTTCTTGCAGGATGTGCGGCATCAGGCGGTATTCGGGCGGGTGCGCCAGCACGACATCCATGCCAAACCGCGTCAGTTGGATGATGAGTGACTGTGGCACCGAGATCGGTTTGACGTAGCTCTTGGCATAGGCCCACGAAACGGCAATCCGTTTACCGCGCAGGTCCTGGCCCTTCTTTTCGATGATCGTCATCAGATCGGCCAGGATCTGGAAGGGGTGGTAGATGTCACACTGCATGTTGAGCACTGGAATCCGGCTGGCTGCCGCCACTTCCCGGATGTAGCGGTTGCCAAAGTTCCAGTCACACTGCCGAATCGCCAGCCCGTCGAAGTAACGGCCGTAGATTTCGCCGATCTCCTTGGCTGTGTCACCGTGGGCAATTTGGGTCGTCTGCGATTCGATGAAGGCGGCATGCCCGCCCAACTGCGCCATGCCGGCCTCGAACGAGCCGCGCGTGCGCGTGCTGGTGAAAAAGAAGAGCATCGCCAACACTTTGTCGCGCAGGTATGCGTGCGGCTCACCCAGCGCGCGCTTGCGTTTCAGATCAAAGGCAACGTCGAGTGCCGTCTCGATCTCCTCGCGGGTCCAGTCGGTGTCCCCGATAAAATCACGTCCGCGCAGGTATGTTTGCATGTCATATCCTTCTCTATCAGGTCGATTCGCCCACCAGCGCTGGGAACAGCGCATAGAACTCGGTGGCCTTGACCACTTCGTCCAGTGAATTGCGATCCATGACGGTATGCGCCACTTCTTCTTCACCGGGGCCAAAGCCAATGCTGGGAATGCCGGCTTTGCCCATCCAGTAGGTGCCGTTGGTGCTGAAATCCCACTTGCCCGGCTCGATCGCGGGCAGCCCGATTGCGTGGCGTGTGGCCTGGCTGGCCTGGACCAACGCGCCCATGCTGGGCCCCTTGCGCATCATCCTCGACATTCCGGCCATCGTGATGTCGATCCTGATTACGGGCCTGGTGTACATCGGTATCCGCGAATCGAAACAGGCCGGCAACGCTATGGTGGTGCTCA
>JAYRNS010000255.1:0-10419 GCA_041912075.1 Anaerolineae bacterium | reverse complement strand
GCAAGAGGCGCTGCAGCTGGTAGGTGCCGCTGCCACGCTGCGGGCCGAGATTGGCGCCCCTCTGACCAGCACCGAGGCAGCCGCCCTGGATGATGCGCTGGCGCCCGCGCGCCGCGTGTTGAGCGAACCGGCGCAGGTGGCCGCTATCCAGACTGGGGCCGCGCTGTCACTGCCTGAGACGCTTCTACTCGCGACCAACCTGCTCGGGAACTGAGGTAGTAAGCGACAAGCCGACTATCAGACAAAGCGCGCATTTGGAGGCCATCATGGGTATCACCATCACACGCCCGTCATGGCATTGAGTGTGCACAGTCGCGCTTGTAGCTCGACGAGCGCCTGATTGCGTGGCCCGCGAAATGTGGCTTCTGTCTCTTGCAGCAGGGGTTCGAACTCGCGCTGCAAGGCCAGATACTGACGAATGCTCTGTTCCACCGACAGTGCACGCAGCAGCTCCGTTTCCTGCGCCTCGACCTCGGCCCAGCCCTCGCGTAACCTGCGCAGTTCATTCATCGGTCTACCTCAGCCCTGCCTCGCGGGCGCGCACGATGGCCTGCGCCCGGTCGGCTACCTGCAGCTTGTTGAAGATGTTGCTGACGTGGTTACGCACGGTCTTGGGGCTGAGCACGAGCCGCTGGGCGATCACGTCGTTGTTGTGGCCGGCCGCAATCAGCTGCAGGACTTCGCGTTCACGATCGGTCAGTTCGGGGAACACTTGCGGGGCCACGGTGGGGCGAGGCGCAGCAAAATAGCTCATCAAGCGCGTCGCGATGGCCGGCCCAAAGAGAGCCTCGCCGCGCGCCACAGCGCGGATCGTGCGCAGCATCTCCTCCTGGTCTGCCCCTTTCAACACGTACCCGCGTGCGCCGGCACGCATCGCAGCGAAGACCGAGTCGTCATCCTCGAACATGGTCACGATAATGACCCCGACGTGCGGGCTGGTGGCGACGATACGCCGCGTCGCATCGATCCCGTTGAGCCCGGGCATCTGGATGTCCATCAAAACTACATCGGGTTGCAGCGCCTCGGCCTGCCGGATCGCTTCCTGCCCGCTGGCCGCTTCGCCAACCACTTCAGTATCCGGTACGGACGCCAGCAGCGAGCGCACGCCGCTGCGAAAGAGCGCATGGTCATCGGCGATCAGGATGTGGATCGGTTCCATCGGCAGCTTATTCGTAGTGTGTCCACATACGGATGACTTTTACGACGTATTCCTGATCATAAACCTGGTAGACAAGTCGATGATGGATGTTGATGCGGCGGGAATAGGCACCGCTCAGGTCGCCAACGAGTTTTTCATAGGGTGGTGGTGCCTGGTAAGGATTACTACGCAGGATATCGAGCAGCTCTTCGGCTCTGCTGCGTAGGCCAGCCGCCGCCAGACGTTTGGCATCTTTCTGAGCCTGCCTCGTGAACACAACCGGCCAACTCACCACTCAACCTCGGTAGCGCATTCGTCTAGTGGAGTGTACAGCGCGTCGACGATCGATTCGCGCATACCGGGAATACCCAACAAATACAGTGTCTCCTGGATCGAGCGCCAGTCCTCTTCGGCAATCAAAACCGCATTGGCTCGCTTGCCCGTGATCAGGACCGGCTCGTGCGATTGCGCAATCTCATCCAGCAGGCGATACAGCTGCGAACGCGCATCGGTGGCGGTAACAGACGTCATGCGATGTCTCCCCGTATCAGAATAGCCGAAGTGTACGTTATCGCGTACGCTTTGTCAATCTATCACATCGCTGAATCGGTCGGCAGTGCGAGCGGCAGCGTGACCATGACGCGTGTGCCGCCCTCAGGCCGGCGCACGACCCGACACGTCCCACCGAGCTCGGCGGCCCGTTCGCGCATCGACGTCAGGCCGATACCGGGCCGAAACTCATCGGGCAGACCACGACCATCGTCATCCACGGCCAGGTAGAGAACGTCGTCCATGCACAGCCAGACCGTACACAGTGATCCACCGCTGTGGCGCATGACGTTGGCCAGGGCCTCGAGGGTGATGTGGTAGGCGGCCACTTCGACGGCGGCCGGCAGCACGGGCAGAGTCTCGGGAGCCCGGATGTGCACCTGCAGACCGCTGGACGATCCCGTGGTGGCAGCAAATTCGCGCAGCGCGCCGACCAGACCCAATTGATCCAGGGCGGGCGGGCGCAGGTTGTGCGCCAGACGGCGAACGTCAGCAATGGCGGTTTGGGCCTGGGTTTCGAGTTCACCCAAGACCTGGGTTGCCATGAGGGGGTCGTGCGCCACCAGATTGCGTGCAGCGTCGACCTGCAGCGCCAGACTGGCCAGCTGTGGACCCAATCCGTCGTGCAAATCGCGGCGCAGGCGGCGGCGTTCTTCTTCGCGCGCGGCCACCAGGCGCTCGCGCGACCGCTGCAAGTCGGTGGTCAGCCGTACGGCGTGCACTGCTACGCCAGCCTGGCGTGCCACGTCGGCCAGCAGCCGTGATTCGGCCGGCGTGAACGTCTCACCGGGCGCGCGGGGTGCCACGACCAGCTCACCGCACACTTCACCGCGGTAGATCAGCGGCAGGCGGCGCAGATCGGCCGGGGCGGCCGGGCGGCCCGGCGCCCGGTAGATGGCACCCGTTGCTGCGTCGCCGCTGTCGGCCAGCGTGACGGCCACGTAGGGCAGCTTGAGCGTATGCGCCAGGGTCTCGGCGATCGTGGGCAGTACGGCTTCTGGTGTCAGCGTGCCCTCCAGGCGCTGTCCTAGACGTGATAACACGGT
Organism: Anaerolineae bacterium; assembly: GCA_041912075.1. GTDB lineage: Bacteria > Chloroflexota > Anaerolineae > SSC4 > Amarolineaceae > SSC4. Next base: position 7,686 of record JAYRNS010000255.1, on the reverse strand, counting down.
CGCCGGGTCATCACGTTCGCCGTACATGAGGCGGTTGACTGCCTGCTGCAGGCGCTGGCGCAGCGGTTGGAAAAGCACCGCTACCAGGCCGGTGGCCAGAATCGTGATGACCAGGTTATCGGGCACCTGCAGAACGAGGCTGAGGCTGCCGACTGCCAGGGCATAGAGGCCGGCGATCAGGACCGTCAGCGTGCCGTACACCAGGCTGCGGTTGATGAGAACGTCGATCTCCCACAGCCGGTGACGCAGAACGATGAAGGTCAATGCGACGGGCAGCAAGGCAAAGAGGGGTGGAAAGATGACGAAAGTAAGCTGCTCCAGCATCTGCTGGCCCCGTGCGCCGGGTGTCAGCGACGGCAGACTCAGCAGCAGCGCCACTAACCCAATGACCAGGGCCAGGGCAAGTGCCAGGCTCAGGGCCAGCATCATCGTGCGTGACAGCTGGCGCGCCTGATCGCTGCGGGCACGGCGGTAACGCAGGGCCTGGGCGCTGATACCGGTCAATGGCACCAGCACGCCAAAGAAGGCGACAAAGCCGGCCGGTTCACCGTGCGTCGTCCAGCTAAAGATGTAGCCGAAAAACGCAAAACCTAACAGAGTCAGCAGCCGCACTGGCCAAGTAATCCAGCGGGGGGCGTAAAAATAGACGCCGGGAATCGGCGGCAGCAGTCCATCGGGAAAAAGCAGAAGGGCCAGGAGGTAAGTGCTGCCGGCGAAGATGTGCAGGATCTCGTGAAAATTGCTGAGTACCGACGACGCATACTCGAGCGCGGTGTGCGACTGGTAGTTGAATACCGCGGCGGTACCGACCATACCCAAGGCCAGCAGGCGTGGCACCCAATCATCCGGCCGGCGGCGCACCAGGGCAATGCCCAACACCAGGTTGAGCACGCTGAACAGGTATTGAAAGAACAGGAAACCTGCCGTGCCCGCGTTGTAGCGCGCGGCGTACAAATCGAATGCCAGCTGCTGGAGCCAGGGTGTATCCACGGTGCGGTACCAGGCCATATAAGCATTCTGCCAGGCCAGCCCGCGCGCCAGGAACCACGGCACCAGGCCGAGTACGAGCCACAGCACAACCGCAGCGCTGTACAGACCAAAAAAGAGCAGAAACAGCCAGTGGCCCGCACGCGCGTGAAGAGCCCTGCGCGGCGGCAGGGTCGATGCTGCGTTACGGACACTATCGATGTTCATCGGCAAACCAGGTCCTGGCAGGAAATCATCATACTATCCTGCCTGTTCTGCTGGGCGCGGCGCAGCTGTCGTTGGGACGGGGCCGAGCGACCGCGGCGCACGCAGGGTCAGGTACACCGTTATCGCCAGGCCTAACCAGGGCAGCAAATACAGCACGAAACCAAATAGAATCGTTGGTGCGACGGCGTGGCGGATGCGGAATGCGGGGAAGAGTAACATAACCGCCCACAAAAGTCCAAATGCTAGCACAACCAGGGCACAGGCAAATGTGCTGCGATAGTGACGTGGCAGCACCGGTGTCGCTCGTACGCGCAGGGCCTGCCCGGCCACCGCCAGGCTGAGTGCTCCTACCACCACGGCCCACAACAGCGGTTCGGGCCAGGTGCGGGGGTCGAGCAGCGTGCCAGGCCAGGGGTTGACGAACCACAGCAGCAGCCACCCTACCCAGGCTGCCGTCACTGCTCCCATCCAGCGCGGGGCAAATCGTCCATCGGGCAGAATCCACAACAGTACGAAAACACCCGCCAGACCGGTCACCTGTAGCAGGGAGGGCAGCAGACGTACCAGCGGCATGCCCACCATCAATCCTGGCAGGAGCGGACTCTGATGGAAAAATGCCGCCGCCCAGAGCAGCAGCACCGTCGCGGCGAATTGTGGCAGCCAACCTGGCCGGTTCTGCCAGAAAATCAGCACTGCCAGACCCAGGTAACTGAACGTAAAGGCCAGCATGACCAGCGACAGCAGACCGTAGGCGGTCTGCGCCGGCATTCCTGACTCGGTGTACAGTGTGACCATGATCGGTGGCAAGACGACGCGCTCGCTGGCCAGCGATGACATGCTCACCAGTGCCGGCAGCGCCGTCAGCCCAAACAGGGCCAGCCAGACGACCGATATCTGGCGCGCCGGCGCCGCGGCAAAACGCCGTTCCAGTAATGGCACCAGCCACGCCAGTGCCAGGCCGAACCCAACCGGCAGCACACCAAACAGGGCAATTCCCGCCAGCGGTGACAGCAGACCGAACTCGCCGTCACGCTGGGACGCAAACAAAGGCACGACCAACAGCAGCACCAGGGCCAGGCCAAGCAGCAACCCCAGCCAGCCGTCCGACCAGCGCCAGATGCGGCGCACTGCCACATACAGCAGCCCCAGTGGAATCCCCAGAATGGCGCCAACCAACAGAATCGCCAGAGTTCCCGTCACCGTGAACGAGGGTTGGCTGCCGTTGACCAGCGCCACGATGCGCATCGCGAGGCGCGCCCCGATCCCGCCGATCAATGCACCGGCCAGGACGCCGGCCAGGACGCCGGTGCGGATTGTGTTCAGATTGATCATGTCATCCGTTGACCTTGTTGGCATCACGCAGCAGCCATGCCATGCCGGCGCCGGTGATGGCACCGTAGATAACACCCGACAGCAGGAGACTGACCAGCTCGCGGCCTTCGGCGCTGATACCAAACAGCACGGCGAGCGTCAGCCCCAGGCTCGCGGCGCTGACCAGCACCCACCAGGCGGCACGTGCGACATGGCGCCGCAGCACGAGCCATTGGGCAGCACCCAGCCATACGCCCAGCAGCGTAAAGGCTGTCATTGGCAGCAGGGTGTTCGACCACGCCCTTTCGTTGTCATTTAGGGCCGCCAGAATGACAGCAATCCCCACCGCGCCAGCCACTGCGCTAACCAGTATCCAGCGGCCAGCAGCCGGCACGCGGCCGCGCAGCACGACCGCCTGTGCCGCGGCGACAAGTCCGAAAAGTACGCCACCCATGACAAGCCCGACGACGAGCAAGGCCGGGACCTGACCAAGCGCTTGCTCGGCTGTTTCACCAATCGACCAGCCCAAAGGGAACGCCACCAGCCCGCCGACGATCATACCTACAGAGGTGGCTGCCAGCCAGACCAGCCATAGGACGGCGAGGGAAGATGTTCGCATGTGTTGGGTTTGAGAGATGTTCATGATGGTTGCTCCTTCAACGGATACGGTCAACGAACGAATGCCTTCAACGAATTGGGGCAGCGGATCAACGAATGTGCGAATCACATCGGATGTCCACCACACTATACTGCCAGACGTATCCTGCTGTCATGGGACCGGTGTCCTGATTGGGCGGGAAATCTCGTCACCGAACGCGCTGACGGGGGGGAGCCGGCACGCCCCGACTGCGGCCCGGCCACCGCTGCTTGACCTGCAGGCCCGATGCCGCTACACTATTGTCAGCGTGGGCGTTCAAACGGTACCACACCGGCCGTCCACGAATGGGGGTCGCGAATACGCGAATCGAGTGTCAACCCTTACACAGGTAACGCATGCATGACACCGCTGGTGGTGACGGCGATCACCAATTTCATCCTGGCCTGCGAGGTCTTCTTTCTGGGCGGGCTTCTGGTTGGCCAGTCGAAAGCCCGTGGCTCGGCCCTGTGGTTTTGGACAGCGGCCCTGTTGGCCCTGGGCACGAGTGCCCTGTTGGGTGGAATCGATCACGGTTTCATCGAACCGGCGAGCCTCCAAGCCCAGCTTCCGCTCTACCGTCTGACCTGGCTGGTGCTGGGCGTCATGACGCTCTGCGTGCTGCTGACGACGGCGCGGCAGTTTTTTTCCCGGCGTTGGTTTGGCCTCTTCCTGGCCATCGGTCTTGTCCAGTTGGCCGTGCTCGCTCTCCTGGTGGTCGTTGTGGGCCAGTTCTGGGTCGTCATCGTAAACTACGTACCGGTGATTGTGCTCTTCCTGGTCATGAACATCCTCGGGCTGCGCGACCGGCATGGTTCGTGGGCGCTGGTGACCGGTATCCTGCTCATGCTGCTGGCGTCGTTGGTGCAGTACAGTGGTTTCGATGCACTGACCCCCCTCGACCACAACGGGCTGTACCACGTCATGGCCATGCTGGGCGTGCTCTTTCTCTATCGCGGCGGTCACGAGACGCTGCGTCCCATGCTTGACCTGAAAAGCACCTTACGGTAAACTAAAGCCAGCACCACGTTCCTTCACGCATTCACGCATCACGTTTTCACGCATCACGCATTCACGCATCACGCATTCACGCATCACGTTTTCACGCATTCACGCATCACGCATTCACGCATCAAAGGAGCCACTACCATGCCGCGAGTTTGGGATTCGCGTTTGGATGCACTGGGTGTGCGCGTCGTTTCGCCGGCGGGTGCCCAGGTCAGCCTGGTCCAGGGCCGCTGGCAAGATGCCAGCCAGGCCGGCGATAAGTTTCACATCTTTGTGCGCGTGCAGGACGAAAACGGCCAACCCCAGCCTGACCAGGCGTTTCGCGTGCGGTTCACGACCGATACCGCCGAAACGCGCATCGAGCGTACCAAAGGGCCGGGCCTGGATGATTTCTATGGCAATTTTGCGATGTTTCCCGGGCTGGTCTACACCGTCGACATCCCCGGTCTCTCCAGCGAACAGGTGACAGGGCTGGTGCGCGGCGTGCCGGGCAATCCCGCGGCCAACAGCAGCTTTTTCCTGGTGTTCCAGCGAGGTGCCCCGGCGACACCACCACCCCCACCACCGCCACCGGATGACGGGCCGCCAAAGCTGGACGAGACGACCCGCCAACGTTTGTTGGCCTTGTTGGACCAGGCGCAGGCCGAGATCGATGCGGCACGTGCGCTGCTGGAGGGACACTCATGACTCGCAGACTCACGCGTGTTGGTTTTCACTGGCGCTCCACCTTTCAGCACGACAACGTGCCCAACTGGGATACCTGGCTGCGCGAGATCCAGGAGCTGGGGATTGGCGGGCTGTTCATCTGCCACGATATCAGCGGCATGCGTCATTACGATCCCGCCAGCGGCACATTCGACCCACGGCGCATCCCGGCTGACGCACGGCCCGGCATCGAGGGCATGGTGCGCGACCTGCTGAGCATCGGCGTCGAGCCGGTCATCCGGCTGAGTGATTTCGGCGGTATCCGGCCCAACTCGATCCCCAACCAGGTCCTGGACAGCCTGGCCAAAGCGGGGGTCAAACATGTCCAGATCTGGAACGAGCCCAACGATGACCGCGAATGGAAAGACCGCATCGTGCCATCGGATTGGGCGGTCCAATCGATCGCCTGGGCACTGCCGGCGTGTCGCTACGGGATTTCACTCGGCCTGGAAATGGCCCTACCACCGCTCAACCCGGGCAAGGACATCAACCAGTTCCAGATCGCCATCGACCTGGGGGCTGGCGATCTGTTTGGACGCGGGTTGTGTGTCAACATCCACCTCTACCCGTTCAACCGTCTGATCTGGAAGGGCAAACCCTACCCCTTCGATGACGTGCACCAGCACGCCGAGCAGCTGACGGACGCCGAATACAATGCCCTGGACCCCTGGTACTGGCACGGATACCCGCGTGAGTACATCAACGAACGCCGGCGTCTCGATGCCAAACCGGGCTGCACGATCTTCGACGATGCTGACAATTACATGGGTTGGCTGGTGCACGAGCATCACATGAAAACGGCGCTTGGCCCGCAGGCGGCGATCCCCTGCCGCATCACCGAGATGGGTCCGCGCCCCTGGCAAGACCTGGACAAACGTTACCCGCGCCTGACGCCGGCCGAGCACGCTCGCCACGTCACCCTGGTCTGCCGTTGGTTGGAAGGGGAGATCGATTTGGGTGGCTACCGCCGGCCGGATTGGATCAAGGCGGGATATTTTTGGATCATGGGTGCCAAGGTGATGGGCGACTTCAGCGGCGTGTTCGAGGCGGATGCCTTCTATGGCGACTGGTTTATGGACCGGCGCGAGCCGCAGTACAACTGGCCGCAGGCGCAGATAGGCCACATGCCAGCGGTCGATGCCATCAAAGCGCTGGCGCGCGAGTCAGGGGGTGGACCACCGCCGCCACCGCCACCGCCTCCACCGGACGATGATCTGCGCCCCGCGCTGCGCCATCACCTCGACGCGGCCTCCCAGGCGCTGGGCGAGGCGCGCCGGTTGTTGGGTTCGGAGTAGGGAGTAGGGAGTAAGGAGTAAGGAGTAGGGAGTAAGGAGTAGGGAGTAAGGAGTAGGGAGTAGGAAGTAGGGGTCAAATGGGAGTGCCGGACTCCAGTTCCGTTGGAACGGATTGCTGTCAACGGGGGTGAGACACCGTCCCACCCCCGGGGAACGGATTGGCTGGAACCGCCACGCTGTCTCTCATGAGGAGGAGTTGAATATGGCTGAGCTCAAGACCACCCGCAACGACCAGGATGTCGTAGCTTTTCTCGACGGTGTGAGCGACGAAAAACGGCGTCAGGATTGTTACACCATCTTGCGGCTGATGCAGGAGGTGACGCAGACCGCGCCCCAAATGTGGGGCGACAGCATCGTCGGTTTTGGCAGCTATCATTACAAGTATGCATCCGGGCGGGAGGGCGACTGGTTTGTGACCGGCTTTTCGCCACGCAAACAAAACCTGACCCTCTACCTCATGTCAGGCTTCGAACGCCACGACGAGCTGCTGTCAAAGCTGGGCAAATACAAGATCGGCAAATCGTGCCTGTACATTAACCGGCTGAGTGACGTCGACCAGGCGGTGCTGAGGGAGTTGGTGGCGGAGTCGGTGCGGGCGATGGGTGAGGGGTGAAGGCGTGAAACGTGAAGGCGTGAAGGCGTGAAGACGTGAGACGTGAAGACGTGAGACGTGAAACGCGAAGGCGCGAAACCTGCGAGTTGAGGGTTTGGAACGCCTCAGAGCACGCGCAAGGCACACCGATTTGTGGTTACTTATGCTGCCAGAACCGCTGCACCGGCAGCCGCCACGGCGTGATCATTTTCGACCCCGCTGCCGCTGACGCCTATACCACCGATTATCGTACCGGCAGCGTTTTTGATGGGCAAACCGCCGGGAAAGGTGATCAGCCCATCGTTCGAAAACTCGATGTGATATAGAGAGGCACCGGGTGCCGACAATTTGCCCAGATCGCCCGTGGGCATGTTGAAGAAACGAGCTGTTTTAGCCTTCTTGATGGCGATGTCGATGCTGCCAATGAATGCATCATCCATGCGAATGAATGCCTTGAGATTGGCTCCAGCATCGACAACCGCAATATCCATGAGTGTCCCCAGCTCCTCCGCCTTGGCGCGTGCCGCCTGAAGGACCGCCAGGGCTTCATCCAAGGTAATATCGCAGGCATTGCTCATTGTTTAGTCTCCTTCGCACCGCGCGAGATTCACGCCTCACGTTTCACATCCTCACGCTCACGTCCTCACGTCCTCACGTCTTCACCCCACACGTCCTCACGTCTTCACGACTCACGTCTTCACGCCTCACGTCCTCACGTCTTCACGCCTCACGCCTCACGTCCTCACGTCTCACGTCTCACGTCTCACGCCTCACGCATGAACGCTTCCACCACCGCCCGCGTGGGCAGCGCCGGTATGGCCCCACGCTGCATCGTGGCGAGCGCACCGACGGCGTTGCCCAGGCGCAGGGCCTGCTCCAGCGCGGGGATGTCGTCCCAGGGGAAGTCGGCATCGAGCAGACCGGTCAGCATGCCAGCGACGAAACCG
>JAYRNS010000254.1:0-6491 GCA_041912075.1 Anaerolineae bacterium | reverse complement strand
CGTCCCGACTTAGCGCTCCAGACGCTCATCTTGTGAGTCGTTGAGTCTCGGGAACAATATGCATCAAGCGTCTAACCCCCATCCCCCAACCCCACTTTGCACATTCATTCAGGCACGGTTATACTGATAGCAGGCGACGGGCCGGCGACTTTCCATCGCGTGCCCAGTGGATCGCAGCCAACGTCGCAGGATACAAAACACTTTCGCCACCTGCGGTGTGCGAAGCGAAACATTTCTAGAAGGAGACGCGCAGAATAATGGTGTTGTTGACGTTGCATTCATGGTGGCGGTGGGTCGTTCTGCTGGTGGCAGCGATTACGGTCATCAAGATGTTGTATGGCTGGTTGGGTCGCCGGCCATGGACCCGGTTGGACGACCAGCTCGGTATGATCTTCACGATCGCGATCGATATCGAGGTCTTGTTGGGCCTTTTGGTCTGGATCGTAACCCAGGCCTGGACGCGCGGCATGGTGGCGGCGTTCGAACATCCCATCACCATGCTGCTGGCGGTGGTCCTTGCCCACGTCGGGCGGTCACGTGCCCGTAAAGGTGCTGACGATGCCGCCAAATACCGCACGAGCGCTATTTTTTATACCGTGTCGTTTGCCCTGATCCTGGTCGGCGTTTTTCTCGTGACATCGACCTGAGTCAGTCAGTGCCTTACTTGGCGACAAAGCCGGTAGCGAGTATAATCGAGCCGATGGAGTTAGCAGGAACAGACGGTGATTGAGCCGCAGGAATCGATACGCCGGGGTGCAACCAATGCCGTTGTGACCTGCATGGGGGTGACACGCCAGGATCGCGTGTTCATCCTGGGCGATAATCGTAGTGCGAACATTGCGGATGCCCTGGCGGCGGCAGCGCGTTCGTGTGGTGCACCGGTTCAGCTGGCGCTGCTTGAAGCGTATGCGGCGCGTCCGATTCTGGCCCTGCCTGACCGGTTACGGCGTGATTTGTCGGCCTTTGCCCCCACTGTGACCTTTTACACGGCAGCTGGCCTCAAGGGCGAGATCACGTTTCGTATCGGATTACGCCGGTATATTCTGCAGCACCTGCGGGTGCGTCATGCGCACATGATTGGGATCAGCGAACGGCTGATGCAGGAGGGGATGGTCGCCGATTACAACGAAGTCGCCCGCCTGACTCACCGTGTGATCGAGGTGGTGCGCCCGGCGCGCACGATTGTGGCCACATCGCCCGAGGGGACCAACCTGGTCGTCACGTTCGACAGCCGGCTGCGCTGGATCGCTTGCACGGGCCTCTACCACCAGCAGGGTGATTGGGGTAATCTGCCAGAGGGAGAAGTATTCACCTGCCCGGCTACCGCCCATGGGGTGGTAGCCGCGCGTGAATTGGGTGACTATTTTAGTGATAAGTACGGTGTGCTAGACGCACCAGTCTTTTTCGAAATCCACGATGGTGAGGTCACCGGCATCCGCGGTGCCAACCAGGCCGTGGTGGATGACGTGTGGGCCTACGTGTTGTCAGCCGAAAACGGGCGTCGCGTGGGCGAGTTTGCGATCGGCACCAACAATGCCTTGAAGCAACTGTGCGGCAACCTGCTGCAGGATGAGAAGCTGCCTGGGATGCACGTCGCGTTTGGTGATGCGTTGGGCCACGAAACGGGCGCCGATTGGGCGTCACCGATCCACGTGGATGTCATTCCGATTCTGTGCACGATTGTCGTTGACGACAAGCCGATCATGGTCGATGGAACATTCACGCTGCCAAGGGAGACTACATAACGATGATTCGACACGTTGCCTGTTTTAAATTTCGTACACACGAGCCGCAGGAGAGAATCGCTGATTTGATGCAAAACCTGGCTGCTGTACCAAACCAGGTTCCTGAAGTGATCCATTGGTCGTTTGGTACCAACGTGCTGCCCATCGAGTTCAATTATGACGCGGCGCTGGTGGCGGACTTCGCCGACAAGGATGCCCTGCTGCGTTACTACCGCCACCCCGTGGTGCGGGCTGTCATCGATCAGATCGTGGACGTGGCGGCCAGCCGCATTTCGGTTGATTTTGAAGTGAGTTGATAACCAGGTCGCGTGAACGGTAACGAGCTGCAAGCAGCATTGGATTTTGCGCAGACACTGGCCGCCGCCACCGGTGATCTGCTGATGACGCGCCGGGCCAGTGTGCCAGCCCGCACGAAACACGATGGTTCCCTCGTCACCGATGCCGACGAAGAAGCGGACCGCTTCATCCACGCTGCTTTGCGTCGACGCTATCCAACGCATGGGATTGTTTCCGAGGAACTGGCGCAGGCAGTAGGCCACGAAGCTTATCAGTGGGTGGTCGACCCGCTGGACGGCACGACCAATTTTGTGCTCGGCCTGCCGGTGTGGGGGGTCCTGCTCTGTCTTTTGCACGAAGGGCAGCCTTTGCTAACCGTGCAGGAGTATCCGCAGCTCAAGGAACGGTACCATGCCGTGCGGGGCGCAGGGGCCTTTGGCCAGGGTGAGCGGCTTTGCCCGGCCGCTGACCACACCTTGAATGGTCATCAATTCCTGGTTTGCTGTTCACGTGCCTGGCGTCACCTGGATGTTCGCCTGCCACCCAAGCCGCGTATCCTGGGTTCGGCAGGTTATGATCTTATGCTCGTGGCGCGCGGTGTGGCCACGGTCGGCGTGACACTCACACCCCATTTGTGGGACCTGGCGGGCGGATGGTTGGCTATTGAAGAAGCCGGCGGTTGTGTCCAGGTCCTCGATGGAGCCGCCCCATTTCCCGTGCTGCCCGGCGCGAATTATCGTGACCGTACCTATCCGATCCTGTTTGCGGCCAATGGCGCACTGCTCGCCCAGGCAGCCCAGGGTCTGCACTGGCGTAAGCCCCAGAAGCCGGTATAGGACGGTGGTTTGGAAGGTATAAGCACCCACGATCGTCGGCCGGACGTGAAAGACCCGGTCGGGCGATCTCAGGAGACGTGTATGTTCAAGCGGCTTTTGCTGGCCTTCGATGGCTCGATTCACAGCCAGAAGGCCCTGGTCTATGCAATGAGAATGTCGGAAACATTGGACGCGTCACTCTACTTGCTGCACGCGTACGCCCCGATCACCAGTTCGTCTTTGCTGAACGACGAGGACGAGTTCCTCGATCAAGAAAAAGCCGAGGGTCTGCGTGTGCTGGCCCCGGCAGTCAGGGCGGCCGAAACGACTGGCATCGACGTCCATCCGGTGATTGTCGAAGGGCCGGCACCCGAAGCAATCGCACGCGTGGCCGAGGAACAGGCCTGTGATCTGATTGTGATGGGCCGTCGTGGCCTGACGTCGATGGGCGAGGCCCTGCTCGGCAGTGTCAGCGACAGCGTGCTGCGTCTGACCTATTTGCCGGTTCTAATGGTTCACGCGGCGCCGGATGAAACCAACTTCCGCGTCAATTAGGGCTCGTAACAGAATTACCCCGTGAATTGCCGCGACATCCAACCGATTGCAGGAGGTAATTCTGTTACGATGCCTTAGGGCGCGTAACAGAATATCTTCCCACCATGTGAATAGAGCCCTGGCGTGCATCGACGCAAACTGCTGCTCTTCGATATCGATAATACCCTGGTCAACCCACGTGGTGCCGGCCGGCTGGCCCTGGCGCGTGCCGTAGAAGCGGTCTACGGCACACGGGGAACGATGGAGATCGTACCGTTGGCTGGCAGTACCGACAAGCTGGCCGTATTTCAGGCCCTACAAGCGGTCGGTGTGTCTGTCACCGATATCGAGGCCGGCTGGTCCGACTTCTGCCGTGTGGCACCAGATTTTTTGACCACTACGATCATGGAGCGTCCAGTCGTTGCTTGTCCAGGGGCGATGGTACTGCTCCAGCAGCTGCGCGAGGCGGTTCAGAGCCGTGGCACGCTTCTCGGTCTGGTAACGGGTAATCTGGCCACCACAGCCATGGTCAAACTGGCTGCTGCCGGGATCGATCCCGCACAGTTTCGCGTCGGTGCCTACGGCTCGGACGCAGCCGATCGCAACGAACTGCCAGGGCTGGCTGTGGCCCGGGCCTTGGACCTGGTTCATCATCGCTTCGAGGGCCAGGATGTCGTGATCATCGGTGATACGCCGGCCGACGTCGCCTGCGGCAAAGTGATAAATGCCCGTACGGTGGGCGTGGCCACTGGACCGTACAGCGCTGTGGAATTGACGGCCGCGGGTGCCGATGTCGTGTTTCCGGATCTGCTCGACACAACAGCTGTGTCTGCCGTACTCGTGGATGGTTGAACGGAGCCTGCGCGTGCCTTTCGTTACCCTACCCGACATCCGGCTGCACTACCAGGACCAGGGTCCAGCCACAGCGGAAACGACGCTGCTTTTTGTGCATGGCGGCCTGGCCAGCAGCCGCTGGTGGCGGCCCGCCCTGGCACATCTGCCGCAGCCCTGGCGCGCCCTGGCGGTCGATTTGCGCGGGAGCGGGCTGTCGCGTCAGCCTGGCTGCGACGATGACGAGCGTTTCTACCAGGTGGCGCACCTGGCGGTCGACCTGGCGGCGTTCGTCGAGGCCGTGGATCTGCGAGATTATTTCCTGGTGGCCCATGCGTTTGGTGGTGCTGTGGCGCTGGACGGCATCGTCCATGGCCGGTTGACACCGCATGGTTTGATTCTGGTGGATACCGCACCGGCGATGGGTGTCGTGACACCGGCCGAAGCATTTTCCTACCTGGCGCAGATGCATTCCGATCGGGGATTGCTGGTCAAGGGGCTGGCCAGTGTGATGCCTTCCCGGCCACCGGATGCCTTTTTCCAGCAACTGGTGGACGATGCCCTGGCCATGCCCCTGGCGGCCTTTACTGGCCCGGCACGGGCATTGGCGCAGTGGGACGTCATGGGGCAGCTGCCATCGATTCGCCTGCCCACCCTGCTGATCTGGGGTGAACACGACATCATGGTCGATGCCGAGGCGACGCGGGCCACGTTTTTGGGCATTGCTGGCGCCGCCAACCTGGAAGTGTTTCGCGGCTGCGGTCACAGCCCGATGATCGAGCAGCCTGCTGGTTTTGTCGATTCGGTCGTCCGTTTTATTGAAGAAGACAGGCTTCTACCTCATGTCGACGATGAAGATTAATGGCATCGAGCTGTACTACGAAGTTCATGGTCCCGAACGCGCACCCACGGTCGTCTTGAGCAACGGGGTCCTGGACGATACATCAAGCTGGGCCAGTCAGCTGGCGCTGCTCAGACAGAATTATCGTGTGGTTTTGTACGATCACCGCGGCCAGGGGCTCTCTGCCCATCCACCCGGCCCGTACACCTTCGAGCAGCACGCCGACGATCTGGCCGGGCTGTTGGAGCGTTTGCACTGTGCACGCGCACACGTGGTAGGTGCCGGCTACGGTGCGGCCATCAGTATGGTATTTGCTCTGCGCTTCCCCGGACGCACGCAAAGCCTCTTCGTGGCCGGTGGTGTGAGTCAGGTGGACGGTAACCTGGCAACGATCATCGCTGGCTGGCGCGATGCCGCTACCCGCCGTGACCCCGAGCTGTTTTTCAACGTGACTACACCGTTCAATTTCTCACCCGCCTGGATTCGGGCCAACCCAGAGAGCTTGTTGGATATCCAGGACCGCTACCACCGCCTGGACTTTCCGGCCGTGGCACGGGTATGCACGTGTTTTCTCGATTTGAATATCAGCGAACGGCTGTCTGAAATCAATGCCAACACGTGTATCGTGGTCGGTGAGCGCGACATTCTCAGCCCGCGTGATTATGCACAGGTTCTGGTCGATAGCATCCCCCGTGCCGAGCTGCACGTCGTGCGCGAGGCCGGCCACGCCGTATTTCGCGAGCGCACGGCCGAGTTTGCGACGATTCTGTTGGGTTTCCTCAACAAACAACCTCGCGGCTAGGACATATGGGCCAAGGAGCCATGTTTGAAGCACACTGGTAGTGCCCGTTGGATCCGGCTGTCACTGCTGCTGATCGTCTGGGTCACACTCCTGACGCAGTGCGGTGCGGGAGGAACGTCGATCGCGCCACCGGCACCCGATTCAGGACCGGGAGCAGTCAGCACGTCCCGTGCGACACCCACACCGGACAGCATCGACGGTTTTCGTGTCATTGCACGCGACGACCTGCCTCCCGAGGCCCTGATGACCATCGACCTGATCGATCGCGGCGGTCCCTTCCCTTACCGCCAGGACGGCGCCGTGTTTCAGAACCGCGAACGGCTCTTACCGCGCCAGCCACAGGGTTACTATCACGAGTACACGGTGGAAACGCCGGGTGAATCGGACCGCGGGGCACGGCGCATTGTGACGGGAGAAACCGGGGAGATGTCCTACACCGACGCTCACTACGTCAGCTTCAGACGAATTGCACCATGAACAACCCGCTTGCGTCTATCGTGGCCGGCAACGTACCGCCGGGCTTCTACCGGTTTTCCTCACGTGCCCAACCCGGTAACCTGGCGCGCCAGTTGGAGGCGGCCGGCTGGCGTCTGTTTCATCTGCAAGGCGCCCACCTCGAGGATAAGGCCAGCTTCTTGCAGGCCAGT
>JAYRNS010000253.1:0-1722 GCA_041912075.1 Anaerolineae bacterium | reverse complement strand
GTCACCGTGTCATTGGATAACGCACAGATAAACTCGGCCTGGCGTGCCTGCCAATCCAGGCTCTTGATTTGGTCGGACAGGACGGCACCGCTGGCCGGTAACCCGCCGGGAATCACGACCTCGAACGGATAGCCCTTGACTTGAGTGGTTACGGGACACAATAGCGCCAAACCGACTTTGGCGTTGTAGGTGGCAGGCGACAGCACGACAGCCGGACGGCGACCAGCTTGTTCGTGGCCGGCTTGCGGGTTGAGTGTGATCCACACGACATCACCGCGTCGCGGCACATAATCCTGGCGCGTCACCATGCCTCGACCCCCACAGCCGGGCCAGTGTCTACTTCGACATGCAGGTTCTGCTCGGTCACGTGCGCAAGCATTTCTGCCAGGTCAAACGCCGATCGCGTGGCGAGTTCGATTACCAACTTCTTGTCTTGCAGAGACAACTGTACAGGCGAGTTGTTCCTCAAACCCACCTCATCAGCGAGTGTTTTGGGGATTCGCAGCGCCAGACTATTGCCCCACTTTTGAACTCGGGTTTCCATGACATACCTCCAGACGGTATCTACATAGAAGATACATCAATCTGGTGTGATTGTCAACTATGGCAGGTGTAGCGGCGGAGCTTTCCATCACCCACTATTGCTGTCCTGTTGCCGGTGCAGGGTAGGTGTGCGGGATCGTGATCGCTGAAAACAGGATGATCTCATTGAATAGGTTCCCTGCACCGGCGCTGGTTGAAGCATCAAATGTTTGATAGTAGATGAGCGGTCCTGGGCAGCAGTCGTGGAATGCGGCATCATTCCGAACGTGGTGATTGGCTGTGGTCTATGCTGGTTGCCACGGAACAGTCTTGGCACCCTCTACGAAACCGTAGGCGGCGACGTTGAACGCCACGTGCGGGTCGACGATCTCGGCACACTCGGCGATGACCAAGGCGGTGGCGGCGGCTGCCGCGTCGGCCGCTTCGGCGTAGGACAGGTGGTGCTGCTGCATGCCGGCCGCAAAGGCTGGCGCAAGCCGTGTCTGGGTTTCTTGCAGGGTCAGCTGTGGCTTGTCATCGGGCGGGACAGCAAAGTCGATCCGGCTGGGGTCGATGACGATCCCCATGTTGGACAAAACGCTGCCCAGGATGTTGATCAGGCGCGGCCCCTGCTCGTTGGCCACGTCAGACAGTACCGGTGTGCCCGCCTGCATCTGGTCGATGGGCAGCCCAAACGAACGCAGCAGCAACGTGCCGGCCAGGCGCGCCATGGCCGCGATGGCAGTCACGGCGTGGATGCCTTGGGGAGTGCGCAGACTGTCGACGACCGCCGCGTAGAATTCCTGCGCGGCGTCGATTTGGGGTTGTTCGAGTGAGGTCACAGTCATTCAATCATTGGCAGCGTGCCAGGTCGCCACCTCGCGGAACACGCCAATCCGCCGCAGGCGCGGATGAAATGACTTGAACCGGCGCAGCACTTCATCGTCGTCTACCACCGGACGTCCGCTCGACAAGCCGCCCCAGCCGACGTGCCAAAAGAACTGGCCCGGCGTCTCACCAGCCAGCAGCGCCAGACTCGTCACCTGGCCGACGCGTGTCGGACCCTTGTGCACGGCCGGAAAGTATGCGTCCTGCATGAAGGCCGCAAACGCCTCGGCATCCTGCTCCGGTGGCAGTTTGATTTGAAAAATGATCATGTCGATACCCTTTCATTCAAGACCATGCAAGCCAATCCCATTT
>JAYRNS010000252.1:0-2942 GCA_041912075.1 Anaerolineae bacterium | reverse complement strand
CAGGCCGTTTTCCCAGATCAGGCTGACGTCCTCTGGCGTCAGCTGCTGGATCAGCGGTTCGAGCTGGTCCAGCTGCGCCAGCCGTCCGGCCACGGGGGCCAGGAGTGCCGGCCGGGCCGCGAGGAGGTAGGCCGCGGCGTGCCCCAGGGGGAGGTCGCGCAGCGGCGTGAACTCGGCGTACATCCAGCGCGACCAGGCATGCCCGGCCAGCAGATCACCCAGGAAGCTGGCCACAAAGTGGGCATGGTCGTCGTAGCGCATGACCTGGCCAGGTGGACCGTAGAGCAGTGTATAGGTCAGCGCCTGCACCAGCAGGCGGCCCCAGCGCTCGGCGATGTCACCATCGGCGCGTTCGAGCGCATCCAACCAGAGATCGATCTCCAGGTGGCGGATGCGGTAGACCGCTTCGGCATCGGCGGCAGTGGCCTCCAGATGCGAGGCCACCACACCCGGCAGCCGCTCGCGGGCCAGCCGGTCCAGGCGTGCCTGCACTGCGGCGCCGTCCGGCGTGCCCTGCGGAATCGCGTAGTTAGCCTGCAAGTGGGCGATCGTGAGCATGATGGCAGCCCGTTACGGCCGGGTCATCAGGGTCACGGCCTGGCGCTGCCAGCCGGTCGCAGTGGCCAGCGGGACCCCGGTCAATTCGGCCACCTGTGCCGCGGGCAAGGTCGCCAGCTCGAGCACACTTGTAATGCCAGCACCACGCAGCCGCCGGCCGCGCGCCGGTCCCAGCCCTTTGATCGTTTCGACCGGCTCGTTGGCGCCACGCACCAGGTCGTGGCGCATGGGATCAGGTACGAACGACGGCTCACCCACCGGCACAGCGCCGGGCAGCAAGGTTGGCCCGCCGGCCGCCAGCAGCTCGGCCATGGTCCACGGCGGTGGCGCCGGGAAGGACGCCTGGAACAGGTCCAGATACTGACCAGCCTGGATCGTATCGCGCAGGACGTTGTTGATTTCATCACGCAGGCCGAGGCAGTTCGGGTCGACTGCCATCGCGTGTACCTGACGCCCAAACTCACGCCCGCGCACCGTAGCCGACCAGATCGGGCCGACTACCGGGAATTGGCGATGGCGATCTGGCACGCCCGTTTGTTCGACAACCGATAGGAGCTCAAGCCAATCGCCGGCGAAGGCATGGATACGACCACTGGCCAGGAATTCGACTGGCGTTCCTCTGGTCCGAGGAATTGTCTGCACGCCGACGCCCTGCAAGTTCAAACCCAGTCCCTGCAGCACAATGGACAGTGTGCGGCTCAGGTCATCGTACAACCCCAAAACCAGGTTGCCGCCACGCAGCACATCGATCCATTCGGGAATCGTGTTGATGGCACCCACATCGATCCCGAGTCGCGCCCATGTGTCCGCTTCGATCAGCAGACGGACGCCATCCATGAAATACGGGTGGGTCCATATCTCATCGTTGACACCCTCGATCAGACCCAGCGGCAGGTACAGGTCGACCGGCACCCCACCGGCTGCCAACGCCACGCGCCAGGCATCTGGGCTCAGTGTCACGACTTCGGTCTCCAGTGGCTGGCCAAACAGGCGCTGGCTGAGAACCGTGAGCAGGTCCTGGGCGAAGCCGAAGCGGCCGGATGAAAAGAACGGCCAGGCCTCGCGATTGGGCGTTCCAACGATCAGCCGGCCACGTTCCAGGATTCTCTCGGCACAGACAGACAATGCACCACGTACGGTGACATAAGCTTCACGGGTCGCCGTATCGGTCAGACCACCGCGACCGGTGACCGTGAGTGTGACCGTATAGACGCCGGGCTGTTGGTAGACGTGCGCCGGGTGACGGGCGGCACTGCCCGTGCCATCCCCGAACTGCCAGGTCCAGCTTTCGACGTCACCGGTGGACGTGTCGGTGAACTGGACGGTCAGCGGTGCACGACCGCGCAGCGGTTCGGCCGTGAAGTCGGCGTGCAGCGGTGGCGGCGGCGGTGCACACTGGCACCGCAGATAGGCCAGGAGCAGCGATTCACTCAACAGACGCCGGCGGTCGCTGAATTCGTCGACCTCAATGATCCCGTTATCGCCGACGGTGATGGTGGCCAGGACGACGCCATTGTCATCCGCGGCGAAGGCCGGCGGACAGGGTACGTGCACGCTGCCGCAGACCATGTCTTCCAGCTGGCCGCACGTCATCACCACCTGGTGCGAGGCCGGCAGTGTGCAGACCACGTCGAAGCGTACGCCTTCGCAGGCTCGGCTCCAGGCGTACTCGCCGCCCGCCGGCTGGCACGCCTGCGGCAGCCTGGGCTGGGCGCAGGTGTTGGCTTCATCAGGGTAAGCCACCAGGTAAACCACCGGGCGCTGCAGGCGGCGTTCGTCGACGACGCGCCCGGCGGGGTCGAGGATGCGGAAGGTGTCTTCGGTGTTGTTCAGCCGCCAGTTGCCCACCTGTCCGCTCCTGGCCACGTAGCGGTGCACGATGTTTGGCTCAGGGGTCTTGTGCTGGGCCTGGGCGCCGGAGTGAATGCGGATCACCGTATCTTTGGCAAAGCCCGTGTTTTCGTCAAAATGGTAGTAAACGGCAAAGGTTTGCTGCGGCGTGCCGGGGTTGATGGTGTGCTGGACGGTGTACCCGGCCAGGTTCAACGGGCGTTTGACCTGGATCTCGACCCATTCCCGGTTGTAGTCGCCATGAACGTCCTTACCGACCGGATCGAGATTGGCGCGCATGATTTTGACGTCACGCACGGTGAAGTCTTGCGGATCGGGACACGGCGGCGGCAGCTGCAAGCAGGTCTGCACGGCGGCCTGGATGTCGAGCGGTGCGACTCCCGCGGGAATATCGATCTCGTCACCCAAGGGGGTCAGGGCAAAACCGGCGCCAAGCTGAACGTGCCACGGCAGCTGTGCGCTGACCTCGATGCCGCACACGACACCCCAGCCGTGCAGGTAGCGGTTGTGGCGGCGCAGGCGCGCCCGCAGGT
>JAYRNS010000251.1:0-3844 GCA_041912075.1 Anaerolineae bacterium | reverse complement strand
TTTCGGCGACTGCGCGAATGCCGTCCACGAATGGTGTCCGCGAATGCGAGAATGCCGTCCACGAATGGTGTCCGCGAATACGCGAATGCCGTCCACGAATGGTGTCCGCGAATGCGCGAATGCCGTCAGCGAATGGTGTCCGCGAATGCGCGAATGCCGTCAGCGAATGGGTGAACGAATGAACGAATGCACAAATCAAGGTTTCATCTCATGGTCTGGAACCGACGTGCTCCTTCACGAACTTCAGCGTCCGCTCGAACACCTCGTAGGTGGCGGGGGTAGGGTTGTAGGCGTCGAGGTAGTGGGTGGTGTCTTCGTAGAGAAAAAGCTCGTGCGGCATGCCGGCCTTGGTCATGGCATCGTCCAGCGCCTGCGACTGGTTATAGGGAATGACTTCATCGCCGTAGGAGTGGACGATAAACATCGGGGGCAGGTGGGTCACGTAGAAAATGGGGGAAAAATCGAAAAAGAATGCGGGATCACGATCGGGCCGGCCGAGGGCGGCGACGGCATTGTCATAGGGCGGTGGAATCTTGAGCTCGGTGCTGTAGAGCGACTGGATACCGAGAAACGCGTCGCTGACGCCGCCCACGTTGACGATGGCAGGGACCGGTGGCAGATCGCGCAGGGCGCGGAAGAGGATGAAGGACCCGAAACTGCCAGACATCAGCACCCAGCGGTTATCGGCGGCCAGCTGCGAAAGGTTAGCCTGGCCGGTATCGAGTTTTCCCTCCTGCCACAGCTGGAAGGCGGCACGCATGTCCCGTGTGTGGCCTTCCATGTCCAGACCACGGTCCTTGTCCGGACCGACGGCCACGATCGCGTCACCATCGCGCGTCAAGGCGACCGAAGCCGCATCCCAGTTGAGCGGTGCGCTGGGGTAGACGATGAAGAGCACGGAACGCGGCGACTCGGTATTGGCCGGCAGATAGACTTGGCCGCCGTTGACCTCGACCCCGTCAAGCGTAAAGGTAAACGGGATACGGGTGACCACCATGGGTGTCGGAAACTGCGAACTGGACTGTTGGGGTGGTCCGACCTGGACGTTTTGTGGCTCGACAGGGGTGCTGACGTACGGCGCCAGGGTGAAGTCGACCCCGTCCTGCTCACGACCGGCGATCACACGCACCTCGGAGCCGTTGATCGCCTGGTGGGCCCAGGCGGCGGCCAGGGGCACGTACGTGCCGGCCGGCACGCCGTCGATGCGAAAATCGCCCTGGTCGTTGCTGCGTGCCTGGTAGACCTCACCGCGCACGCTGCTGACGAGGGCGATGGCATCGGCCAGGGGTGCGCCAGCCTCGTCACGGATTGTCCCCGAAAGACTGCCGGTACGTGCGGGATCGAACTGCGGTCCACCGGTCAGGGACCACCACACGAGGCGCAGGCGGTAGTCGGCGATGTTGAGCAATGCCGTACCCTGGGGCGTGCGGGCGGCGACCAGCAGCCCCACGGCCAGAACCAATACGATCACCAGCAGAATTCGGCGCCAACGCCGCCGCACAAAGGTCATACGATGATACTCCCGCCGCTTTTGCGTATAGCATACGGCAAGCGGCGGGATTTTTCAAATCGCGACTCAAACCTCAATGCAAACCACAAAGATCGCACAGAACACAAAGATTTCTAGCTATTTTCTGTGTGCCCTATACGTTTGATGCGGTCAAAGAGGAGATACAGAGCACACGCCCAACCGCTAGACGGCGATGGCGTCGAGCAGCATGTCGCCCTGTTCGGGTGTGATCTTGCCTTCCTGGATGAGGCGCAGGATGAGCAAGCGGTCGGCGCCGGGTTCCGTGGCGGCCGGGCGGTCGCTGGCCTGAGGCGTCATGGCTGGCCGGTCCGTTGCCTGGGGGGCAGCCGCCCTGGGTGCTGGTCCTGGGGACGGTGGATAGTGCATGGTGATATTGACGTCGGGCGCTTCCCGGCGCCGGCGTTCAGCCTGGCGCATGGCGCGTTCGGCTTGATGGCCGGCCCGTTCGGCGGCGCGGATGTTCTTTTTGATGCCGCTCCAATCGATGTCAGTAAAGGCGGTTTTGATCTGGCGACCAATGCCCTCGAAGTCGGCCGCGGCGAAACCGCTGCGTACCTGATCGGCAATGGTGACACCGATGCTGCTCAGTTGGGCACCCAATTGGTTAAGCGTATCGGTCAGCTCGCCCATGTTGACGTCATAACTGGCGGCGATCAGCCGGTCGCCTGCCGCGATGAGCACCTCCGCCCCCTCTTCCTGGTTGGGATTGGGTGCCTGTAGGCGGATCTCGTCCCAGTCGGGCAGGGATTTCCACTTGCCCTGACCGTTGAGGCTGTGCAGGTTCGTGGGGCCGTTGACGACGAGGGTCACGCTGCCCCAGGCGCGCACGTGGATACGCTGGCCGCTGTGTGTGCGGCTGCGGATGACGACATCGCCGCGCACGTGATCGCTGACCAAAAAATCGCCGGCAATGGTGTTGATGCTTAAGTCCCCACGTACGCTGCTAATCTGCGCCGGGCCATTGAGGTTGGTGCACGCCAGGTCACCGCCGACCGACTGCAGGGCCAGGTCCTGGACGTGGCTGGCGGCGACGTCGTCGTTGGCCGTGCCGACGCTGGCCGTGCTGACGTGGTGCAGGCTGACGTCGCTCTTGACGCTGCCCACGTGTAGTGTCTCGACGTGGTGGAAGTCGGCGTCACCGCCGATCGATTCGATCGCGACCGCGCCACTGTGGGTCACGCGACCATCGCGCCCGATGGCTGTGATGGTGACGCGGGCGGCGTGTTGGATGGCAAGATCGTCCTTGACCTGGCCCAGCGTCACCTCGGTGGCATGCTGGATCTGGGCATCGCCTTTGACGTGGTTCGCCTGGACGACGCGGCACAGGCTGCTCTCCAGGTCGCCACCAATACGGCCCAGGCGCACGGTCTGGCACATGTGCATGGTGACGTCACCGGGGACCTCGGCTGCCTCGAGGTCACCTTCGAGATTGGCCGCCGAGAGGTCGCCACCAGGCACGGCGTTGACGTGGAGGCTGGCGGGCAGGTAGACTTCGGCATCATCGGCCAGGTACAAGGTGGCGCCAGATTGAGTCAGTTCCAGCTGCGGCATGTCGCCATCGTACGCAACGGCCAGGTCTGTCTGGTTGGCGCCGCGCAGGGCCAGGTCACCGGTGGTTTCAATCGTGAGGCGCTCGATGCCGGCGGGCAGGGCGAGGGTTGTTTTGTTCGACATAATTGGTTCTCCTTCTGTGTTACGGTCGGTTGATGAGCTGCAGGGCTTCTTCGGCAGTCAGCTCGCCGGCTGCCAGGCGGCGCAGCGTTTCCTGGCGCTGGTCGGTGGCGGCGGGGCGCGGGGTGGCGGGTCCACCCAGGGTGTTGACGATTTCGAGCAGCAGGGCGCGAGCGTTGGGGTAGGTCAGCCGCAGCTCATCGGCTGCCCAGGTGATCTTGCCCTCGTTGCGCAGCAGGGCTTCGACGAAATGCAGCTGCTCGTTGCTCAGGCGCTCCAACGGGCTGCGCTCGAAGTGGCCTTCGATCGTCGTGCCGCAGGTGGGACAGCCGAGACGGGTGGTTTGTAAGGGTCCGGTGCAGACCGGGCAGGCGTGTGGTGCGCGGTACATGGGCTCCTCGATTTTGGATTTGCGATTTTGAATTGTCAATTGATTATTGAAATAATAATCTTATGATATTCTACAGCAAACGGCTTGATTTGTCAAGACCAATAGTGAACGGATTTTTCACATGTGAATCTATTTTTAATTTGGCGAAAGCGTTGTGAATCCCGACAAACATATGGTTGTATGGAGGTGTCGGTGAGGGCGCGGACGCAGGTGGGTGGCGAGATTGGGTGTTTGGTCGCGCGCGGGTTGGC
>JAYRNS010000250.1:0-9375 GCA_041912075.1 Anaerolineae bacterium | reverse complement strand
GCCCACGGTGGTCAGGATGTGCATATCTTACAGCAATCGCCCCGCATAGATCGCGCGCGGGTGTTCAGCCAGCAGGGTGGGCCACTGGACGAAATAGTAGTTGGCCAGCGGTCGCATCAAACGGCCTGTGCGCGACAGGTGCGTCACCCGCGAGCCTGTCTCGATAAAGATGACCTTGCTGCCCAACAGACGCGCCCACACGGCGACGGGTACGGCAATCGCCGGGCCGGCCGTCACGACCGCCTGCGGCCGCACGCGCAGCATGATACCCAGTGTCTGCCCCAACGCCCGCAGGGTGCCGGCGATTTGATGCAGGCTCGAGTACGATTTGTAACTCGGGCGGTTGACCCGGTACACCGGCCCGGATTGGCGAATACGCTGTTCGGACAGGGTGTCCTCCCATGTCAGCAAATACGTGTAGACAAAGGGTGCACCCTGCGCCACGAACAGATCGACCAGCCGCAGAATTTCGGTGGTATGCCCGCCGCCGCCCAATATAACCAGCAGCTGCAGCGGTTGTGCCACGTTGCTCACCGGTCATGCCTCCATTGTGCAATCGTTTCGTACACGTCCAGCACCTGGCGTGCCGTACCCGCCGCAGCCAATGGGCGTACACGTTCGCGCCCACCGGTCGGCCGGTTGAACGCCAGCGCCTCCCGCAGCTGCGCAGTGACACTCTCGACCGTCGGTGCGCACAGGAAACACCCCGGCGTATCAGCGATCAGCGCAGCAACATCGCCCACGTCAGTGGACACGACCGGTAGATTGCAGGCCATCGCCTCTTTGATCACCATCGGCGAGCCTTCGTAACGCGACACGAGACCCAGCACGTCGGCCGCCTGCATGTACTGCGGCACCTGGGCGTGCGGCAGCCCACTGGCGATGACCAGGTCGACCGGCACACCGGTCTGGCGCAGGTGCGCAACCGCACCTTCCAACAGGTGGACTTGTTTCTCGGGGCGCACCTCCCCTACAAACAGTACGATCTGCCGGTCCAAGGGCAGGCCAAGCTGGTGGCGCGCCTGCGCCCGGTCACCCGGTGTGAACAGATCCAGGTCGACGCCGCAGGGGATGACCGAGACGTGCCTGGGCTGGTAACGTAAATCCGCGAGCACGCGTGGGGCGGTCACGATCACCCAGTCCACCAGGCGTGCGGCCAGCCGCGTCAAGGGCGCCGTCCATCCCAGGGTCACTTCGATGCCGTGCAGCGTCATGACCAGCGGCCAGCGCAGCTGGGCGCGCGCCATCAGACCGCTGAAGGGATAATGGGCATGCACCAGGTCATACTGCCCGCGCGTCAGCCCGCGGCGCAGCATGTGTGCGGTGCCGCGGGCATAATTGAAGGTCCGCCGCTGCCCGTCCACGAACTCAACGTCGATGTCGACACCCAACTGGCGCAGCGCACTGATTTCGTCATAGACAAAGGTGCCAAAGTGCGGCCGGTCTGGCGTTGGGTACATGTTGGTCACGACGAGCACACGCATCTCTCCATCCCTCAATGTTGGTGCGTGACCGGCAGTGCGGTAGGGTTGGCCGCCGGCGCTGCCAATGACAGGTCGGGTGTATGGCCAGGCTCTGCGTGGCCCAGGGCAGCAAAATAGACGGTTCGATACCTGGCAGCGACGACGTCGGGCCAGAAACGCTGTCGCGCCACGGCGCGGGCGCGCAGCCCCATGGCGTCACGCAGGGCGGTGTCACGCAGGAGCCCCAGGATGTGCGTGGCAAAGGCTTCGGCGTCGGTCGCAGCCACCAGGAACCCGGTTTCACCATCCACCACCAGGGCTGGCGTACCACCGGCACGGCCCACGATCACGGGGCGACCGGCGGCCATCGCCTCGGCAATCACCATGGGTGCATGTTCGTGGTGGGCGGCATGCAGCAGGATGGCGCTTTCGGCCAGGGTGCCGATTACCGCCGCGGGTGACAGCCGGCCGCGCAGCACCACCTGCTGCTCGAGGTGGTGTTGTGCGATCGTGCGCTGCACGCCAGCGGCGTAAGCACCGTCCGTCACGCCTCCAACGATGTGCAGCGCAGCGTCTGGACACTTGTGGTGTACGGAGCGCATCGCCTCGACCAGGGTCAGCTGATTTTTGAGCGGATGAATGTGACCAACGGCCAACAAGCGGCGATCCGCGGTGGGTGGGGGAAGATCGAAAAAGCGCGCTGCCACCGGGTTTTCGATCCGGTGCAGTACGGCGTGCGTGTGGGGCCGCAGGTACGCCTCGCCAAAGGGCGTCAGGGCAATCACGTGATCCGCACGCCGCAGGGCGAGACGTTCATAGGCCACCAGGACCAGCAGGGCAACTTTCTCTTTGACACTGGCCGGGGCGCGCAGCTCACGCCCGGCTAGCCCGTGCACCGTGTAGACCGTGGGCAGACCAAGACGCAGTGCGGCGGTGGCAAACTCGCCGGTGTGGGCATGCACCAGGTCAGGCTGCACCTGCGCCAGGACCTTTCCGATCCGAAAGAGGCTCGTCAGCAGATTGGGCAGTCCGCGCCGCCGTTGGGTCGACAGGCGATGAAACGCCACACCGTCTTCGACAAATGCGTCATCGGCCGGCAGGTCGGGCCGGCAGGTGATGACGTGCAGCTCCAGGTCGGGGTAGGTGCGCAGGGCCTGCACCAGGTTGTACGAAACACTTTCGACGCCACCACTGAGGGTATGCGGGCTGGTCGGGTAGTAGGTCACCAAAGCCAGGCGCATGGGCAACATCCTTTCATGCGATCCTCGCCAGGTGCTGGTAAACCGCACGTGTGCGCATCGCCACGGCCTGCGGATGAAAACGGGACTCCGCAACCCGTCGTGCATTGTGTCCCAATGCCATGGCCAGCACTGCATCCTGCAGCACCATCCCGATTTGGGCAGCCAGCCCCGTCACGTCACCTGGTGCAACCAGCAGACCGGTCTTGCGCGGCTCGATCAGGTCGGGCACCCCACCCGTCGTCGTTGCCACCACTGGACAGGCGGCCGCCATCGCCTCGGCCAACGAAACAGGTGCCGTTTCCTGGTGTGCGGCCAGGGCGACCAGCGTACAGGTGGCCAGTTCTTCTTGCAGCGCAGCCCGCGACAGCGGACCCAAAAAATGGACACGATCTGCCACGCCGGCCCGCTGCGCCTCCTCCTGGCAGCGCCAGGCGTAATCAGGTTCGGCGGTGGTTTCGCCGGCCAGACGCAGCTCGGCGTGGGGGTACGCAGCCCGGAGCTGGACGAAGGCCTGGATCAGATCGAGAATGCCTTTGCGCGCAATGATGCGCGCCGGACAGAAGATCGTGCTGGTCTGCGGTGCGCGGCGCACCTGGAAGAAGGAGGCAGCGATCGGGTTTTCGATGTGGGTCACGTGGGCCTGCTGAGCCAGCTGCGGAAACTCGCGCAGGATGTAGGGGCTGATGACAATCAGCTCATGCACCCGTGCAAGACAGTAGCGTTCATAGAATTTGTCATACGTCCACCGCGCGCGTCCGGCCAGGCCACTGGCGGCCGCGGCCAGGCGTGCCTCCTGCGCGACCACACCGTGTAACGTAACCACCGATGGCACCCCGCTGCTGCCGGCAGCATCCACGTACACACCCGAACCATGGGCGTGGACGACCGCCGGCTGGATCGTACGCAAAACCCTGTGCAGCCAGCCGCGCGCGGGACGATGCAGGAACAAACGCCCCAGTCGTGGTTCAGGCACCCGGTGCACGATCACGGCACCGTGCTGTTCGCGTTCGGTCGTGGTCAAACCAGGTCGGGCACTCACGACGTGTACCTCCAGGTCGGAGTACGTCGCCAATGCGGCTGCCAGGACAGAGACGACCGCCTCCACGCCACCGGTGACGAGCGTAGGGTCGTCGGGATAAAGACCCAGCAGTGCCACACGCAGCACCCCACTGGCCGCGGCGGGTGCTGTCTGCGCAAGGTGAAATTCTGACTGGGTAGCGGCGGATCGGCCCACGGTCACGTCGCCTCCGCCAGCTGCCGGCGATAGCGTTCACCCTGGTGCAAACCGTAAGTGGTCCCGATGATCAGGAAGAACGTCAGGCTGGTCAGCGTGCCCATCGCGGCATCATAGGTGGCTGACGTCACAGACTGAATGACCAGCACCGCCATCGCCGCGGCGATCATGCCCCGCCACACGGCGGCCGGTGGGTCGTCGGGCGGATGGACGCGGCGCCGGTAACGATCGAAGCGCCAGAGATCGAACGTTATCAGCAGGAGAATGAGCAGGTAGGGAATCCCGGCCACCAGACCGCCCGATGTCAGCACGAACAGGTACGAATTGTGCGGCGCGGGCACGTAATCTGGGATCCGCACCAGCAATCCCTGATCCACCGCCACCTGGCCAAAACTGGCATAGCCGATACCTGATACGGGGTTCCGCTGCCACAGAGCAACGGCGGCATTGGCGTTGACCAGGCGATCGTCGACCGACTGTTCGCGCAGCAGGCGTTGACTCACGAGAGGATTCTGGCTGATCGTGGACCAGCCGCCGGCCACGATCAAGCCAGCAACGAGTGCCACCGGCAGCAGAAACCGTCGCCAGTGGCGGTAATAGAGGCTGATCACCACCACACCCAGCACCAAACCCAACCAGCTGGCCCGGTTGTACGTAAAGAAACCGGCCACGGCAAAGGTCAGTGCCAGCGCGGCCATCAGCACCCGGCCGTGCAGGGTTGTCTGCCAGGTGAACGACACCATGGCGACCACCATAGCAAACGCCAGGGGAATCCCAAAAAACACGGGATTACCCAACAGGCTGACCACGCGGCGCAGATCGGTGCCATAGGAAAACTGCACCGTATCGGGCGCCAACAGTGGGACGCCGGTGATCTGTTCGTGCAGTACCAGGAAGGCCAGGTAGGCCCCGATGGCCAGCACACAACCGGCCAACCAGCGCGCACCGCGCCCGTCTTCGACCAGGTTGCGCGCCAGGGCGTACACGAACATCGGCAGCAGGTAGGCATCGAAGATTCCCTGTACAGCCGGCACAGCCCCGAGCGTCGAACTAAATGCCGAGAGCATGATGCCAATCGCAAAGATCAGCATCACCACGTCCAGCGCGTTGACGCGTGCCAGACGCCGGTAGCCCAGGGTTGCGCGGGCAACCAACAGCACCAGTGTCCAGCCCGCGGCCAGGCGGGTCAACGCCAGGTCGGGTATGCCGGCGCCAAGATGAATATCCAGGTTCCACACGGTGCTAAACGGTGACAGGGCAACCCACACGCCCAGACCGAGCAGTGGGTTGAGCGTGATGAGCAGCAGAACAGCCGTCACGCTGATCAGGGCCACGGTGAGCGGCAGTCGCGTGGGGTCCCACAGCGTCAGCCCGATTATGACCCCCAGGGCGCACACCAGGGCGACCAACAGGACCAGGCCAACGCGGTGCAGCCATGCGGGTGGGTTTTGCAGGCGAGACCAGGCGTTCACCTGCCACCTCCCGTACGATCCACCTGGGTCATGACTGCTTCGTACACCGCCTGGACCCCGTTCAGGTACTGATCCAACGTGAAGCGGGTTTCGACGCGCTGGCGTCCAGCGGCGGCCAGCGCGGCGGCCAGCGCCGGATTCTGCCACAGGTACGTCATCGCTTCGGACAGGGCCTGGCTGTTGCCGGGTGGCACCAACAGACCACTGACCCCGGGCTCGATGATTTCGAGCACACCGCCGGCCGCGCTGGCGATCACTGGCCGGCCGGCGGCCATACCTTCGATGACGACCCGCCCAAATGGTTCGGGGTCGATCGCGGCGTGGCACAGGACGTTCAATGCCGCCATCACCTGTGGCACGTCGCTGCGGTGACCGGTCAGCGTGACGCGGTCGCTGACACCCAGGTTCATGGCCAGCTCACGCAAATAGTCATCGTACCCCGGTTCCGCCACATCAGGCCCGCCCACGATGAGCAAATGGGCCGTGGGGCACTGGGCAGCAAAGTCGGCAAAGGCACGCAGGACGACGTGATGCCCTTTCCATGTCACCAGGCGTCCCACGCTGCCCACCACGAAGGCCGGCACCCCCACCCCGAATGCCTCGCGTACGGCGGTTCCGTCCAAATCGAGTGGGAAAGCGGTTAATGCGATACCGTTGGGCACCACACGTGCCAGCCGAATCGTCGCGCCAGCGGCATGCTGCTGGTCGGCCACGGCCTGCGAAATGTAAACAAAACCATTCACCCAACGCGATAACCAGCGGTCTAACCAGGTGAGTGGATCCAGCGCCCGCACGTGACACACGATCGGTATGCCCAGGGAGGCGGCGGCGATGATCCCAGCCCGGCTGACGGGGATGATGTCATTCAGGTGAACCAGGTCGGGCTGTACGGTGCGCATCAGGCGCCGCAGCTGCCAGGCCTGCGGTAGAATGTCGCGTGCGAGACGCACCAGCATGCCGGCTGTTTGCCACAGGGCGGTAAAGCCGGGTAAGCGCTTCAGCCAGCTTATCCGAGGGCTACGCCGCGCATCCTGTACGATCTCCGGGTAAGCATCGCCCAAACCCTGGCGCGAGTTGATCATCCAGACACCGCCATCGAGGTCCGGCAGGGCGCGGAACTGATTGGCCGCCGGGTTGGCGGCATTCAGGATGACGGCGGCCGGCCGCCAGGCACCCGCATCCAATCCCTGGACGAGCAGCTGCAGGCTGACGATCGAACCGCCTGGACGAGGTGCCAGGTCGACGAACAAAACGCGCTTCATGACTTAGAGCCTATCCGAATGACCTTGTATGTGCCTACAGAAACCGCCTTTCCGTGGTTATTCGGATAGGCTCTTAGTGGCTGCCTGGTCGAGTCCGCGTCGTTTGGATCGGCCCTGGGTTTCTGCGCAGGTTACCAATGAATTCGAGAACGAAAGCCAACACAATGCCGGCCAGGACTGCCAGAATGCCCCCAACGAGCGCCAGGCGCAGCGTCTGGGAGGGTGCGGGGTTGGTCGGAATGCGGGCTGGCTCGACAATTTGTAAGTAACCGGCATTCAGTCCCTGGTTTTCTTTGAGACGTGCTTCGACTGCTTTGTCAGCCAGAAATGAATAGGAGCTTTGGACCCGGTCAACCGTGGCCTGTAGATTATCATACTCGGCGTGCAGGCCGATCAGGCTGGACAGCTCAGCCTCACGCTGGGCAATCATCTGTGCATAACGCGCCTGGGCAGCTTTGGCTTCTTCGATGCGCGCTTGCTGCTCGACCGTCAGATTGTTGTAACGCAGCGCTTCTTCGCGCAGAGTCCGCGCCAGCTGCTGGCGCTCGTCGGCATTCAGCCCGGCCGCTGCACCCACCACATTGAGCGTACCCGTTACAGCGGACGTGGCACCGGCAGCCGGGGCGAGGGTCAGAACCGATTGTTGTAGAGCTTGCTCAGCCATCGACCGGTACGTGTCACGCACGGCTTCGGCCTGCTGCTCGTCGATGGCTGCTGTATCACGGTTGAGCCGCAGCTGCCGGATTTCGGTTTGCAGTGCACCAATTTGAACCGGCAGCGATTCCAGGTTGTTGGCCAGCTTGAACTTGAGCAGGGCGTCCTGCGCTTGCGCCAGGGCCTTTTGCTCGGATTCGACCTGCGAATTGACGAACTGTACACTCTGGCTCACCGGGACCATGCGAAACTCGCGGTAGGCCTGCAGGGCATTGTTGACGTGGGTTGTGGCGATTTTTTCCGCCAGCTCGGGACGTTCGGCGGTGGCGATCACCGCGACGAAATCACCCTCGTCACGCAGATCGATCTGGCGCAGCAAGGTATCGGCATCCACGTCGAGCCCAAGGTCGGCGATCGTCTTCCAGGCAGCACTGCGGCTCGCCAGAAATGAAAAGAACTCCTCACGCGTCGCGATGATCTGCTCGCGGCCGACGAGGGCCGGCGACTGGGTGAACAGCGTAACCGAATCGGGTTCGACGGCCAGGACACGCAGCCGCACGCGCGCTTCGTAGGCCGGTGGGGCTGTAAAACCAAGATAGAGTATCGTACCGACGGTGACAATCACCAACAAACCGATCAACCACAGTCGTTTGCTGATGACGGTCAGATATCTCGCAAACTCGTTACCCATGCGACTCGTCTTCTCCAAAAGTCTCGCCAGTATAGCACACGCCCCATGGGGCGTCAAAGGCAGTTGCTCACGTGCCAGACTATCATAACCTGGTCAAATGAAAAACAGGTGAAAAGCGGTCCCTTGCGACATGAACGCCTGTTCATCCGGCGCGTGTCTCCACGGTCTTTTGACGCCCCCTGCCGTGCTGTGTTATCATTCGCGCCGTTTGCCGAAGGTATATCAGTTTGGCACCTATGCTGGAACAGCGTGCACCGCCTCCACGTGGGGCCGGCACGGCGCATTCCGGATGGATGCCCAGGGAGCACATAGACAGATCGATGAACATTCTTGGCATTTGCACCGAAGGGCCCCAGTCGACCGGGGCCTGTTTGTTGATGGACGGCAAGTTGGTGGCGATGGCGGAGGAAGAGCGGTTCGTGCGCATCAAACAGGCGCCGGGCCTGCTGCCAGGCCGGGCGACACAGTACTGTCTGAAGACCGGTGGCATCCAATTGACCGACGTAGATGCCATTGCCGTGTCGTGGGACGTCTACAAATACAAGGACTTCATGCCGGCCTTCTACGCCGAGGTCGGGCGCCGTTACGGTGACAAGGGCTGGCTGACCTACATCAGTGAGCAGCAGATTCTACAGCGTTTCCAGCCTGATTACGTGACACACCGCATCGGGGCGAGCCTGATTCGCGGCGCAGATCGCCGCTGCATGCCCCCCTTGCGCTTTGTGAGCCACCACAGGACCCACGCTGCAGCCGCTTTTTGGTGCTCCGGGTACGACGAAGCCACGATCCTGACGATCGATGCCAGCGGCGAAGAACAGTGCAGCGTGATCTGGCACGGCAAGGGTATGGACATCACCCAGGTCGAGAGTTTTGACATTCCCGATTCCACCGGCTGGATGTATGCCGGTCTCACCGAGTACCTGGGATTCCGCGCCTATTCCGACGAAGGCAGTGTCATGGGTCTGGCCTGTTACGGTCATTACGACCCTGCGATTGCCGCCGTTTTCGACGATATTGCCCCCATCTATGCGGACGGCACCTACCACGTCGATCCCACCTACTTCTTTTTTGGCCCGCACACGTACGGGGATCGTTACACGGACAAGCTGATTGCCGCGCTCGGCGCACCGTTTCACTATGGCGAGCCGATTACCGAACGGCAGCAAACCATCGCCTGGGCCGTGCAGGACCGGTTGGAAAAAATTGCCGTCGGGCTGGCTCGGCGCGCGGTAGCCGCTACGGGTTGCCGCACTTTGTGTCTGGGGGGGGGCGTTGCGCTGAACTGTAAAATGAACCGGGCTATCCTGGACAGTGGTGCCGTGGACCGCTTGTACATCCAGCCGGTGAGCAACGACGCT
>JAYRNS010000249.1:0-2908 GCA_041912075.1 Anaerolineae bacterium | reverse complement strand
CGTGATACCTTCCGGCGATGGCGCTGCGTCGTAGCCGACCAGCTCGATCTGGTCACCCCAGGTCACGCCGGCGAGGGTTTGCGGAGGGTGATCGAGTGTCAGCTGCGGCGGCTGGTTGGTGACAGGCAGCGTGCCCAAACGGGCACACGTCACCGGCTGGGCACCCATGTGCGCACACAGCTCGAGACTGGCATCGGTGGTGCCGGCCTGGTCCAGCGCCGGCACCACCGGGAACGTCAGCCGGTAAGCCTGGCCGGCCGGCCAGGTCGTCGGCAAGCCGGATACCGGGTCGGCCGGGGCTTCCCACAGCCGTGTCCCGTCTGTGCCGCTGGCACGCAGGGTGAAGTGCAGATCGGCCGTGGCCACGTCCTGCTTCGCCTGCCACGTCACACGCAGCACATCGGGCAGGCCGACGACGAGCCTGGCCGGCGGGTCCCACTGGCCAAGCGCCACCAATGCACCATCACCGGTCGTTTCCACCGGCTGGGGTGGGGTTGGCGGGATGTCCACACCAGCTGTCAGCACGGTCGCGGCGACGATCGGCGTATCCCCCAGGGTGACGTCGCCAGCGACGCTGGGGAAGGGGCCCTGCGTATCTTCGTACAGCGCCAGGCGGGCCGCATACTCACCCGGTGGCGCATCGGCCGGCACGGGGATGCCAGTCACCTGGAGGAAGCGCTGCCCTGGCTGCCAGGTGCGGAAAGGCAGGTCGGTGTCGACGTCGACCTGCGACCAGGTGTAACCGCTGGCGTCGACGAGTCGTGCCGAGATCTTGGGTCCGGCCAGCTGGCCGCGCGGCCACTTGCCCTGAGCTTCCCACACCGTCGTCAGCTGCAGGCCGGATGGATCCGGGCGCAGGCCAGCCGCTGCCAGCTGCAAGAAACCGCCATAATCGACCGCCGGCTGCAGCGGTTCGACGTTGGCCGTGTCCAGCTGGGCCTGCAGCGCCGCCGGTGTCACGGTAAAACCATCGATCAGGGCATAGCCTTGGGTCGGGTGGCGCAGGGTGAAGGGTTCTTCGGCCGCGGCGGCCAGCAGCGGCCAGCTGTTCGGGAACTGTTGGGCGGAAGCCGGCCAGGCAACGAGCGCCGGCACCACAGGCATGGGCGGTGCATCCGGCAGCAGGAACCAGTCGTGATCGGGTTGATCCGGCGCGTAGAAGCGGTAGGTCTGGCTGTCGAGCTCGCGCAGGCGGTCGGTGCCGACGATGACCTGGGGAATATTGCGGCCACGCAGGTAACCGGCGAGGGCACGCCAATCGCCGTTGTAGATACGCTGCGTGGGTTCAGCCTGCGCCCAGCGGACAAAATAGGCATTTCCGCTCTCGACGAGGTGCCAGGTCAGCAGTGCCAGCGCGGCACCACCCAATAAGACCGTCGTCAGCCGGCGATTCTGTTGGATCGTGGGCAGCAGACGCGACAAGCCCTCGCCCGTGACCGACAGCCCGCGCCCCACCAGGATCCACACCGCCGGCAGCGCAATGATGCTGCGCACGTAGAGCGCATCACCGCTGGTGATCAGGGAAGGGGCCAGACCCAGGAGAACGACACACAGCAGCATGAAGTCACGCCGCGTGCGCCAGTGCCAGATCGCCACGAGCAGGCCGACCAGAAAAAATGCCGCCCAAATCGGCTGCAGCGCCGGCCGGCCGGGCAGGTTGTAGTGAAACGGCAGCGCGGGTGAGCCGCGCCAGATCAGACCCAGCAGTGCATCGCCCACGTTGGTAAGCAGCGGCCCAAACTGCCCCTGGCGCAGAGCGGCCAGGGGACCACCCAATTCACCCACACGCAGGTCGGCGCGGGCGGCGTTGGCCTGCAGGTAAAGAAAGAGCGGCACCGTGAGAACGACCATCACCAACAGGGTAAGCAGCAAACCAACGACGCGCCTCCGGCGCGGTGGCAGCTGGCCACCGGCCACCGGCCACACGACGAACTGGTGGGCCAGCAGGAGCGGCGGCAGCAGATAGAGGGCACGCCCGGCCAGGTAGGTGTAGACGGCCAGGGCACCAAAGAGGCCGGCCCAAACAAAGGCACGCCGCCGGCCAGTCACCAGCCCCCGATCGAGGCACAGCACCATCGCCGTACCCAGGGTCAGCGCCGCAATCGGTTCCAGCCCCAGGCGTGCCATGAAGAGAAACCAGAAGGAGCCGGCCATCAGCGCGGCCACAAACACGGCGATCCAGGGTGTCAGGTAACGTTGGGCCAGCTTGAAGGTCAAGACGAAGGCCAACATCCCCCAAACGACGCTGGTGAAGCGCAGCGCCCACACGAGCTGGTCGCCCAAAAGTGCGGTGGCCGCCGCCACACTGTACATGAAGACCGGTTCGCGGCCGAAGTTGCGGAAGAAGTAGAAGGAGAATTGCCCGCTGCGCACGTCCAGCGCATCCCACACGGTGAAGGTTTGGTCATGCTGGAAACCGGGTGGGGCGGCGGTGAGCTGGTACAGCAGCAACGCCCAGGTGAGGAGAAAGACGACGAGGGTGGCGATACGCCTCATTGCAGCTCGGTCATTAGCGCACCCTTCGCCTCCAAGGCATCGATTTCGGCCCATACTTCATCGTGCGTATAGAGGCGTTCTGTGCCTTCCGCCAATCGGCGATCGAGATCACGGATTGCCCTGACATCCTCTGCGTCGTCGAATGCCTCGGCGATGTATTCTTCCAGGGCAGACCGGATAACATCGGACACGGTTTCGCCCCGTAAGGCTGCGATGGCCTTCGCCTGGCGTCGCAGTATTTCTGGCAGATTAATCGTGAGTTTTGCTGTGGCCATGATTGGCATACTATAACACATAGGCGACCAGTTACCAAACGCCATCGCGACTTCTCCCCACGCTGGAACAGACCTGCGTGTAACCTATGCTTTGCTCTGTAATCTCGATTCCAGACTTTGCCGCGCTGACAAGTCAT
>JAYRNS010000248.1:0-9754 GCA_041912075.1 Anaerolineae bacterium | reverse complement strand
TCTGCGTCGCGCGCAACAACTGCCTCAAGCCGTAAGACTCCTGACCGCCTGGACCAGCTCGGCGTTGATCTCGGCGATCGGTCGCGTCCCATCGATGTCCTGCAACAACCCCTTGGCATAGTAATAACCAATCAAGGGTGAGGTCTGTTTGTAATAGACAAACAAGCGGTTCTTGACCGTCTCCGGCTTGTCGTCGTCACGCTGGTACAGATCACACGGTTCCCCGTTGCCCTGAACGCACTGATGACCAGGCGGTGGCGGGTTGAACTCGATATGGTACACGGCCTGGCAGCGCCGGCAGGTTCGTCGTCCGGTCAGGCGCCGCATGACCTCTTCGTCACTGACGTTGACCAGCGGCACGAGCGCAATGCGGTAGCCCTTGCTGCCCAACATCGTATCCAGCGCACTGGCCTGGCCGAGCGTCCGTGGAAAACCATCGAAAATGGCCCCCGCCTGGCAGTCTGGCCGGCTGATCCGCTCCTCGACCATGCCGATCGTCACGTCATCCGGCACCAGGTCACCCTTGTCCATGTAGCTTTTGGCCAGCACGCCCAGGGGTGTCTGGTTTTTCAGATTCTCGCGGAAGATATCTCCCGTGGAGATCTGTTT
Source organism: Anaerolineae bacterium (assembly GCA_041912075.1). Classification (GTDB taxonomy): domain Bacteria; phylum Chloroflexota; class Anaerolineae; order SSC4; family Amarolineaceae; genus SSC4. Next base: position 9,145 of record JAYRNS010000248.1, on the reverse strand, counting down.
CAGGCCAAATTCCTCTTCCAGCCGGCGGGCCTGCGTTCCCTTCCCAGCCCCCGGCACACCCAACATCACAATATAGGTCGGATTTGCAGACGTCATCGTCGGGCAAACTCCTTTGCAGTATTAGCGGATGAAGCCTTCGTAATGGCGCATCAACAACTGCGCCTCCAGCTGTTTCATCGTATCCAGCACGACACCGACCACGATGAGCAAACCTGTGCTCGTGATCAGCATCGTCGATGTCTCCGTCAGGTCGCGTACGATCCAGGGCAGGATCGCCACCAGACCCAGGAAGATCGCACCCACCAGCGTAATCCGGTTCAAGACACCGTTCAGATACTGCTGCGTCGGCACCCCTGGCCGGATGCCAGGCACGAAGCCGCCCTGCTTTTGCAGCGTATCAGCCAGGTTCTGCTCCTGGAAAATCACGGCCGTATAGAAGAAAGTAAAGGCGACTACCAGGACAAAGTACATCACCCAGTAGAGGTTACCCTGCGGGCTCAACGTCGTCGAGATCCAGGTTGCGATGTTGGCCACGGTCTGGTTGGTCGAGAACACGAAGTAACTGGCAATCGTCGCCGGAAACAGCATGATACTCTGGGCGAAAATCAGCGGAATCATGCCGGCCGAGTTGACGCGCAAAGGTACGTGCGTGCTCTGACCACCCACCATCATCAAGCGGTTACCGCGCATGGCCCGCACGCGTTTACCATACTGCACCGGAATACGCCGCTGTCCCTCCTGGATCACCACAATCGCGCCGACGGTGATGACCGTAATCGCCAGGAAAACTATAATCGACAGCGGGTTGGTCTGTGCCAGGTTGATGATGCGCGCCGGAATCTGCGCCACGATACCACCAAAGATAATGATCGAGATACCGTTACCCACACCCTGCTGGGTGATCAGCTCGCCCAACCAGATGGCAAACATCGTACCGGCGGTCAGAGCCAGGATGATGGTCGTCGTCTCCAACGGGTAGCTGCGGAAGCCAAACTGCGACAGTGCAGCCGGTGCACCACCCTGTGACTGCGAAAGCAGCGTTGCCTGGCCGAACGCCTGCAGCATCGCCAGCGGCACGGTCAGGTAATACTGGTAGCGGTTGAGTTTGTCGCGTCCCGCTTCACCTTCTTTGCTCAGTGCTTGCAGGCGTGGCACGATCGGGATCAACAACTGCATGATGATCGAGGCCGTGATGTAGGGATAAACGCCCATTGCCATCACCGAGAAGTTGGCCAGGGCACCACCAGAAAAAATGTCCAACAACCCCAGCAGTGGGCTTGACTGGAACAGTGCCTGCAAGGCGGCCTGGTTGACACCCGGAACCGGGACGTGCGCTACGAGCCGGTAGATCACCAGGATCAGGAAGGTGAACAACAGCTTTTTGCGCAGGTCCGGCAGACGGAACGCATTCGTCACAGATTGCAGCATTTGCATGGAACTGGTCTCCGCAATGACTGAATAGAACCAGACCGGCGTCTGTTACGCCGTGGTATCCAGCACTTCGACGGTACCACCCGCCGCTTCGATCTTGGCGCGGGCCGCGGCCGACACCCGATGGGCCTTTACCGTCAGCGGGCGATCGACATCGCCGCGCGCCAGAATCGCCACCCGCCGGTCAGAGGCTTTGATGATGCCGGCATCGACCAGGGCTTCCGGCGAAACCGTGCTGCCGGCAGCAAAACCGTTCAGCCGATCCAGATTGACCGGCTTGAATTCGATCCGCCAGATATTGGTGAAACCAGGCATGTTGGGCAGACGCCGTACGAGGGGCAGCTGACCGCCCTCGAAGTACGGGCGTACACCGCCGCCGGCGCGTGAGTTCTGGCCCTTGGTACCACGTCCGGCTGTTTTACCCCGCCCGGCACTGATACCGCGTCCCGCACGGATACGTTTCTTCTTCGAACCTGGAGACGGTTTGAGATCGTTTAATTTCATAAGAATCCTCACCAGTGCACCCGGACGAGTGCCCTGTCAGGTTGGATTTTGTCACCATTCTGCTCGCAGTGTGGCAGCATCAGTGCACATTCTAACCGAACAGAGCACTAGTCAGTCACTTCTTCTACTTTGACCAGATGCTGTACCTTGTTGACCATCCCGCGAATGTCGGGAGTGTCCTTGTGCTGGACGGTGTCGCCCAGACGGCGCAGCCCCAAGGCATGAATCGTATCTTTCTGACGCTGCGTGTACCCGATCGTGCTCTTGACGTAGGTGATGCGCAGCTGGACCGGTGTATCATTCTGGGGCGACATACTTGGATTGCCTCCAGAATGGCAGCAGGCTTTCGACCGGTTTGCCCCGCCGCTGCGCCTCGACTTCGACGTCACGCAGCTCCGTCAGAGCCTGGTAGGTGGCTTTGACCACGTTCAAAATATTGTTGCTGCCCATCGACTTGGTCAGGATGTCCTTGATACCGGCGGCTTCGACCACCGCACGCACCCCGCCGCCAGCAATAACGCCAGTGCCCGGGGAGGCCGGTTTGAGGACCACCTCGGCCGCACTGAAGCGCGTGTGCACTTCGTGCGGGATCGTCCGCCCAGCCAGTGGGATCAACTTCATATTCTTGTGTGCGTGCTCTGACCCCTTACGAATGGCGTCGGGCACCTCGCGGGCTTTGCCGATGCCGATACCCACGCGGCCATTATTATCACCCACGACGACGACCGCCCTGAACGTAAAACGCCGGCCACCCTTGACCACCTTGGCCGTACGGGCGATGTGCACGACACGCTCGTCGAACTGCTCGCGCTCTTCTTCGCGCTCGCGCGGTCGTCGCGGTTCTCTCTTCTGTGGCATGGTTCCTCCTGTGCGGTCAGCCAGGCTGACCCGTCAGCGTAACAATCGTCCGTAAAAGAACAACTTCCCGATCTACTCGGCGTTTTCCCGGCCAAATGAGGGAGGTTATTCTTTGACGGACACTAAAACTCGAGTCCCTTTTCGCGTGATGCATCCGCCAGGGCCTTGATCCGCCCATGGTAAATGTAACCACCACGATCGAAGACAACCTGCTTGATGCCGGCGTCCAGCGCACGCTGCGCGATCGTTTCACCCACAACCTTGGCCTGGTCGACCTTCTTGAGGCCATTCAGCTGGGAACGCAGAGCGGGATCGATCGTCGAGGCAGCCACCAGGGTCTGGCCCCGTTCGTCATCGATAATTTGTGCGTAGATGTGTTCCAGGCTGCGGAACACATTGAGCCGCGGCCGGACCGCCGTACCACTGACCCGACGCCGGATGCGCGCGTGTCGTCGCGCGCGGGCTGTTGCGCTGCTCTCTTTAGCCATCGTGGTCTACTCCCTACTTGCCCTTACCAACTTTGCCCGTCTTGCCGGCCTTTATGCGCACGCGCTCGCCGGCGTAACGAATGCCCTTGCCCTTGTAAGGTTCGGGCGGCCGGATGCGCCGGATACGGGCTGCGATCTCACCCACCAGCTCCTTGTCACTGCCTTCGACGGTGACACGGTTGCTCTTGTCAACCGCAAAGGAGATGCCAGTCGGTGGTGGGAACTCGACCGGGTGAGAGTACCCCACATACAGCACCAGGGTCTTGCCCTGCATCTCGGCGCGATAGCCGACGCCGATAATGTCGAGCTCCCGTTTGAAACCGGCTGAAACACCGGTCACCATGTTGTACAACAAGGCACGCGTCAAACCGTGCATGGCACGCTGCGTGCGGTGATCCGAATGCCGTTGCACCACCACCTGCCCATCTTCCTGTGAGATCTCGATCTCGTTGGAGAATTTGCGCGCCAGGGTGCCACGCGGACCTTTAACGGTCACCTCGTTGCCCGGTTGGATGTCCACCGACACCCCCTTGGGCAACGCAATGGGTAGTTTGCCTATTCGCGACATGATTCCCTCTCAGCTACCAGACGTAACACAGGATCTCACCGCCCACGTGAGCGCGCCGCGCCTGGCGATCGGTCATGATCCCCTTGGGTGTGGTGAGAATTGCAACGCCAAGACCGCTCAACACCCAGGGAATCTCCCGGTACTGCGAGTACACCCGGCGTCCGGGTTTGCTGACGCGCCGCAAGCCCGACAGAACCGGTTTGCGGTTTTTGTCGTACTTCAGGATGATGCGCAGCATGGGCTGCGGGCGATCGCGCGTGATGTCATAGTGTTGAATGAATCCCTCCTCCTTCAGGAGGCGGGCAATCGCAACTTTCATCTTCGAGCTCGGAATCAGCACCTGGCGATGCCGGGCCAACAAAGCATTGCGAATTCGAGTCAACATGTCCGCAATCGGATCGGTTATCATAGATACTTTCTCACTCCTCAGGCAGCACTGGTTAGCGCGCGATGGCGCTCCTTTGCGCTTGTGGCGCTGTTTAGCGACCGTGGCACTCTCGAACACGCCTCACGCATTCTTGAGCCGCTCATGGCGCTCGTGGTGGCCGTCATGCTCGTTTTCGACACGTGCTGCCGTCTCACCAGCTGGACTTGACCACGCCCGGCAGGTTCCCTTGCAGGGCCTGCTCGCGGAAACAGATGCGGCACAAACCGAAGCGACGCATGTAACCACGCGGCCGCCCACACACCTTACATCGATTCCGCACTCGCACCGGGTACTTGCGCCGTGTCTCGCGCACGATCATGGATGTTTTCGCCATGGGTATCCCTTCCGCAGTTCACACAAGGCGCTCAACGCGCCCGAAATGGCATGCCAAACAGCTGCAAGAGGCGTCGCGCCTCGTCATCTGTCGCGGCCGATGTCACGATCGTGATTTCCATCCCACGCACACGATCGATTTTGTCATAATCGATCTCCGGCCAGATCAGCTGTTCGCGCATACCCAGGCTGTAGTTACCGCGACCATCGAAGGCATCGGGGGATACCCCGCGAAAGTCGCGCTGCCGCGGGAGGGCGATATTGGTCAGCCGATCCAAAAACTCGTACATGCGCGCACCACGCAGCGTCACCTTGGCCCCGATCGAGTTCCCCTCACGCAGCTTGAAGGCGGCAATCGACTTGCGTGCCTTGGTGATCACCGGCCTTTGGCCCGTGATCGTGCCCAGGTCACCCGCCGCCGCTTCCAGGGCCTTGGCGTTCTGCAAAGCCTCTCCGAGCCCGATGTTGACGACGATCTTCTCCAGGCGCGGCACTTCGTTGACGTTGTCATAGCCGAATTCTTCACGCATCGCCGGTACGATTTCGGACTGATAGCGTTTTTTTAACTTTACTTCCAGCATTTTTTACTCCTCGTCAGCGGGCGAACATCCCTGGAGCCTATCCGAGTAACCCGATATTCGCCGCAATCAGGCACCTCAGGGTAGTTATTCGGATAGGCCCTTAATCGATGATCTCGTCCGTGCCCACGATGCGCCGCGACTTGCTGCCATCCTCGTGCACCATGTACCCGACCCGCACCGGTTTGTTCGTCTTGGGCGCCACCAGCATGACGTTCGAAACGTGAATGGGTGCCTCGCGCTCGATGCGCCCGGTCTGCGTGCGCACGTCACCGGTGCGCCGCTGGTGTTTGATGATCAGGTTGACACCAGCCACGACGACGTATACCTCATTGGGATCGAACTGACCCGATGCATTACGTTTGCGAATGACACGATTGACCTTGCCGCGCTCGCCACGATGCTCACCCCGGATGACCTCGACCGTATCCCCTTTTTTGATCTTCATACGATTTCCTCCAGCGCCACGCGATTACAGGGTCTCCGGGGCCAGCGACACGATCTTCATAAAGCCCCGCTCGCGCAGCTCACGTGCCACCGGGCCAAAAATGCGCGTCCCCTTCGGGTTCTTGGCGTCGTCGATGATCACGGCGGCGTTGTCGTCGAACTTGATGTACGAACCATCGGGCCGGCCATACTCACGCGCCGTACGCACCACCACCGCCCGCACGACGTCCCCCTTCTTGACCGAGCTGTTGGGAGCCGCCTGTTTGACCGTGGCAATGATGATGTCACCCACGGTGGCGTAACGACGGGTGGAGCCCCCTTTGACGCGAATACAAAGGATTTCTTTGGCGCCCGTATTATCGGCGACCTTCAACCGGCTTTCCTGTTGAATCATCGTTGTCTCCTTGCCATGGCTGATCCAGGCTCTGACCTGATCGCCACCAGGTCCTTTAGTCTGCTATCGTGCGTTCCAAAACGTCAGTCACCACCCAGCGCTTGTGCCGGCTGAGGGGTTTCGACTCCAGGATACGCACGGTGTCACCAACCTGGCAAGAATTGTTCTCGTCGTGCGCCATGAAGCGCTGCGACACCTTGATGACCTTGCCATATAATGGGTGACGTCGCGAACGTTCCACGACGACCACCACCGTCTTGTCCATCTTGTTGCTCGCCACGCGACCAACCAAAACCTTGCGCTGCTCGTGCATGTTGACTACCTACCCTCCGACGCGTACCAGGCTTCCAATTCTCGCTCGCGCAGGATGGTTTTCATGCGCGCAATGTCGTGGCGTACCTGTGCCAGGCGTGCTGTGTTCTTCTGCTGACCCGTCGAGATCTGGAAGCGCAGGTTGAACAATTCCTGGTACGCCGCGTCGAGCTTTGCACCAATTTCGTTCGTCGACAGCGCCCGAATTTCTTTGGCTTGCATCGGGACCTCCTATTCCTGCGCGACGGCTTCGCTCGCCGCCGACTCGGCGGCCCGTGAGACCACCTGTGTCTTGATGGGCAGCTTGTAGGAAGCCAGCCGAAATGCTTCGCGCGCCGTAGCTTCCGGCACACCCGCCAGCTCGAACAGCATCGAACCCGGCCGCACCACGGCTACCCAGTGATCGACGGCACCCTTGCCACTGCCCATTCGGGTCTCAGCGGCCTTTTTGGTCACCGGTTTGTCCGGGAAGACCCGGATCCAGATTTTGCCGCCGCGGCGAATAAAACGCACGATGGTGCGGCGTGCCGCCTCGATTTGGCGGCTTGTCATCCAACATGGCTCCAGCGCCTGCATCCCGTATTCTCCAAAGGAGACGTGGTTGCCACGGCTGGCCATGCCGGTCATACGACCGCGATGCATCTTGCGATACTTGACTCGTTTTGGCATTAACATCGTTCACTACTCCCGCAGTTTGTCCCACCCGGCGCCAGGTCTGGCTTAGCCTTCGATGGTCGAAACTGACCTTGTCTCCCTTGGTTTCGCCATGCCCGGCAGAATCTCACCCTTGTAGATCCAGACCTTGATACCGATCCGGCCAAACGTGGTGAGCGCCTCAGCGTGCGAGTAGTCGATATTGGCGCGCAGGGTATGACGAGGAATCTGCCCATCGCGTACCGTGTCCCGGCGTGCCATCTCGGATCCGGCCAGCCGTCCGCTGGTCGTGATCATGATGCCTTTCGCCCCCAGACGCATCGCGCGTGTCACTGCTTGTTTCATGGCACGCTTGTACGAGATACGACGCTCCAGCTGCTCGGCGATACTTTCCGCCACCAGCCGTGCATCCAGCTCCGGTCGTTCGATCTCATCGATGTCGATCTTGACCTTCTTACCGGTGAGCTGCTGCAGTTTGGTGCGCAGAACATTGACGTTCTGGCCTTTGCGTCCAATGATGATACCGGGTTTGGCTGCATGAACCCGCAGCGCAACCTGGTTCGGGAAACGTTCGATCTCGATCGTCGAAATCCCGGCGCCGGGCATTTCCCTGCGGACCATCTGCCTGATCTGGCGATCTTCCGCCAGCTGATTGGCATACTGCCGCCCGGTCGCATACCAGCGTGTCCTGTGATCTTTGACGATGCCTAACCGAAAACCAATCGGATGAACTTTCCGCCCCAAAGCACCCTCCATGTCTGGGTATCGACCCAGCACCCTAATCGTTACGCCGTGCGTTCTTCAAGAATGACCCGGATATGCGAGGAGCGGCGCAGCAGCGGCTTGAAACGCCCGCGGGCACCGAACCGGCGCCACTTGCGGATCGACCCCATGTCTGCCCAAATCTCCGCGACCCACATGTCTTCTTTGGCCAGACCAAAGTTTTCTTCGGCGCTGGCCATCGCTGAGTTGATCGTTGCCGCCACCGGTCGCGCCGCGGCCTGTGGCATCGTTTTCAAGAAAGCCACGGCATCCACCGCACGCAGTCCGCGCACCTGGTCGATCACCAGGCGGACCTTCTGCGGGGACAGTCCCACATGTTTGGTTGTGGCCGAAACCGTGTTATTCGCCATACCTACCGTCCCTTTGACTTCGTACCCTTTTCCTTATCGGCATGGCCGCGGAAAAAGCGGGTCGGTGCAAACTCGCCAAGCTTGTGACCGACCATATTCTCGGTCACATAGATCGGCACATGGCGGCGGCCGTCGTGCACAGCAATCGTATGGCCGACAAACTGCGGGAAGATTGTCGACGCCCGCGACCATGACTTGATCACGCGCTTCTCACCGCGGCGGTTCATGGCCTCGATCTTGTGCAGCAGTTTGGGATCGACAAACGGTCCCTTTTTGAGCGAACGTGACACTGTTTAACCTCCGTACTATGCCGTTTCCTGGGATGCACCTGCGACGCAGGAAACGGTTGCGGCCTAACGACGGCGATTCCCGCGCCGGCGAACGATCATCTTGGACGTCGCTTTGTTCTTGCGCGTCTTGTAACCCAGTGCCGGCTTGCCCCATGGGGTCTTCGGACCAGGCATACCAATCGGCGAGCGACCCTCACCACCGCCGTGCGGGTGCGAGGATGGGTCCATTGCCACGCCGCGCACTTCCGGTCGTTTGCCACGCCAGCGTGTCCGGCCAGCTTTACCACCACTGATGTTGGCGTGGTCGGTATTGCCCACCTGACCCACGGTCGCCATGCAGCGCACATTGATCAAACGCACCTCGCCCGAGGGCAGGCGCACCTGGGCGTACTGCCCTTCCTTGGCCACAAGCTGCGCCGCCGTGCCGGCCGAGCGTGCCAGCTGGCCACCCCGGCCGGGCTGCAGCTCGATGTTGTGAATCACCGTGCCCAAGGGCAGGTTGGCCAGCGGCAGGGCATTGCCACTGCGCACTTCGGCCTCCGCACCCGACATCAACTTGTCACCCACGCGCACACCCAGCGGCGCCAGGATGTAACGCTTTTCGCCATCCGCATACACCAACAACGCCACGCGCGCCGTGCGGTTCGGGTCGTACTCGATCGTTTCGACCCGCGCCGGCACACCGACCTTGTCGCGCCGGAAGTCGATCAGCCGGTAACGACGCTTGT
>JAYRNS010000247.1:0-20347 GCA_041912075.1 Anaerolineae bacterium | reverse complement strand
GCGAGTGTGTTGACGCTGCTTGTCGGTCTGCTGGCGTGGGCATTGGTGGCGCGCCTGGGTAATTACCCGCCCTACATCCTGCCCAGCCCACAGCTGGTGGCACAAAAATTCCTGACGATGCTGGCGGATGGGACGCTGCTGTACAACACGTCCTTGACCCTCGTCGAGGTGCTGGCCGGCCTGGCGTTGGGGATGGCGGTGGCCGTCATTCTTGGCTACGTGATTGCGCGCTCCATCACGTTGGACCGGGTGCTGTCACCCTATCTGGTCGCGCTGCAGGCTGTGCCAATCATCGCCGTGGCGCCCCTTCTCATCATCTGGTTCGGTTTTGGTATCTCCAGCAAGATCCTGGTCTGCGCGCTGACCGTGTTTTTCCCAGCGCTTATGAGTACGGTTGTGGGATTGCGCACCGTCGAGCCAGACCTGATCGCGCTGATGCGTTCGCTGCAAGCCAGCCGCTGGCAGACGTTCGCAATGCTTGAGGTACCCTCGGCGCTGCCGTTTTTGCTGACCGGTCTCAAAGTCGGTGTGACCCTGGCTGTGATCGGTGCGGTGGTCGGTGAGTTCGTCGGTGCCGACCGGGGTCTCGGTTACCTCATCAACCTCGGGCGCAACCTGCTCGATACCCCCCTGATGTTCGTCGCCATCATCACCCTCGTAACACTGGCCCTGGTACTCTACGGCCTGGCCAGCCTGCTGGAGCGACGTCTTCTGCGCTGGCGCCCGGGTGAGCAGGAGGCGTGAGGCGTAAAGGCGTGAAACGTGAGAGCGTGAAACGTGAGAGCGTGAAACGTGAAAACGTGAAACGCGAGGCGTGAGAGCATGATAACGTGAGGCATGAAAGCGTGAGACGTGAGAACGTGCAGCGTAACAACGTGAGGGCATACGACATGGGCACAGAGTGCTGTGGATCGCCAGACAATGTAACACTTGGTGCATCCCTACTCCGTACTCCGTACTCCCTACTCCCTCCTCCCAAAAGGACCAAACCATGAAAACAACCAGGCTCAGTCTTCCCTACCTGTTGTTGACGGCTCTGCTGTTGGCAACCCTGACCAGCTGTGTACCAGCTGCCTCGACGACGCCCGTGGCACCGGTCGAAACGTCACCGACCGCGGCGGCGCTCGAACCACTCGAGCTGGCGATGGGGTATATCCCCAGCGTCCAGTTCACGCCGTTTTATGTGGCGCTGCAAAAGGGCTATTACCGCGATGAAGGGCTCGACGTCAAGTTTCGTTACGGCTTCGAGTCGGATCTGGTGAAGCTGGTCGGCACTGACGAACTGCAGTTCCTGATCGGCAGCGGCGACCAGGTCATTCTGGGTCGTGCGCAGGGGCTGCCAGTGGTCAACGTCATGGAGTGGTACCGGCGGTTTCCGGTAGTCGTGTTTGCGCCCAAAGGTGCCGGCATCGCGACGCCGGCCGACCTCGAAGGCCGTAAAGTCGGCATACCTGGTCTGTTCGGTGCCAGTTACGTGGGCTGGAAAGCACTGGCCAAAGCGGCCGGCATCGACGAAACCAAGGTCAATCTGGAAAGTATTGGATTCACGCAGGCCGCGGCGGTCAAGGATGGTGTTGTGGATGCCGCTGTCGACTACTCGGTCAATGGGCCGGTGCAGCTGCGCCTGGCCGGGGATGAGGTCAACGAATTCTTCGTGGCCGACTATATGGACCTGCCGTCGAACGGTATCATCTCCAATGACAAGACCGTCGCCGAAAAGCCGGAACTGGTCGGTAAGTTCGTACGTGCCACCCTGCACGGTCTGCAAGACACGCTCGACGACCCCGACGCGGCCTTTGCCATGGCGCTGCAAGCAGTACCCGAAGCCGGCGCCGACGAGACAGCTCGCCAGACGAACCGGGCAATCTTCGATGCCAGTGTGGCGTTGTGGCGGACCGATGGCATCCTGGGCATGTCTGACCCGGCGCGCTGGGCGGAGGCGGCTTCGTTCATGGAATCGGCTGGCCTGATACCGGCTGGCGTAGACCCCACCACCCTGTATACGAACCAGTTTATTCCGCAGTGATGAGAGCGGGTCAGTGCCTGGACCGCCTGGGCGCGGGCCAGGCACCTGGCCGGCGCACGAGGTAAACCATGGCGGCAGAGGCCTTTTTGCAGGTCTCCGGCATCGAGAAGACGTTTGTCCAGAATGGCGCAACGATACGCGCGTTGGGACAGGTCAGCTTTCAGGTAGCGCCCGGCGAGTTTGTTGCGCTGGTGGGACCGTCCGGATGCGGCAAGAGCACCCTGCTGCGTATCCTGGGTGGTCTGCTCGCCCCCGACAGCGGGTCAGTCGTCATCGATGGCAAACCCCATCAGGCGCCGCGGCGCGAGATCGGGTTCGTTTTCCAGCGCGCCAATCTCATGCCCTGGCGTACCGTGCTGGACAACATTGCCCTGCCCCTACAGGTGCAAGGCATGTCGATGGCCGAGGCACGCCATGAAGCGCAGCACCTCAGCGATTTAGTGGGCTTGCAGGACTTCGAGCGTGCCCTGCCGCACCAACTTTCTGGAGGCATGCAGCAGCGCACCGCCCTGGCGCGCGCCCTCATCCACCAACCACGCCTGCTTCTGCTCGACGAGCCTTTCGGTGCCCTGGACGCCTTGACCCGCGAACGGATGAACTTCGAGCTGCTGCGCATCTGGCAGCTGCGGGCTTCCACCGTCATCCTCGTCACGCACAGCATCAACGAGGCGGTGCTCATGTCTGATCGGGTGATGGTGATGGGTTCGCGTCCAGGCCGCATCATCACCACCTTGCCCGTGCCGCTCGACCGCCCGCGCAGCATCGATCTGCTCACCGACGAGCGTTTCGCGACCCTGGTGATGGCGGTGCGCCGCTGGATCGACCAGGCCGGCCAGGGGCAGCTGTGGCCAGGTCCACCGCAGGCACTGCTGGGACACTGACGGTCAAAAGTGGCACTGGCAAAGCTGGGTTTTCTATGGTATAATCCAGCCAGATCCACCACACCTCGGTGCTCTGGTGACGGCGTGTGTCACCACAAAGCGCTCGTGTGCCGGTGAGATTGCCAAAGAATCTCACCCAACAGCGCACCGAGAGTTGAATCGAATGCTGCGATCGTTAGCCAGGGCATGAATAAACTGCTGCAACAACGACTCTATCTTCAGGACGCGTATTTGCGTGAATTTCACGCTGACGTGGTTGCCCGAGCGACGCTCATGGAACACCCCGCGGTCGCCTTGAGTGTGACCGCTTTTTACCCCACAGCCGGTGGTCAGCCGAACGACCTTGGCACACTCCTCGACAGCCAGGTAATCGACGTCATCGCCGAGAATGGCACCGTATGGCATCTGCTGGACAGACCCCTCTCGGCAGCCACTGTCGCGGGTACCATCGATTGGGCACGCCGCTTCGACCACATGCAGCAGCATACCGGCCAGCACATTCTGTCGCAGGCGTTCATCGCAGCCGCCGAAGCCGAAACCGTTGGGTTTCACCTGGGCAGCGCGTCCAGCACCATCGACCTCGATCGGGTCGATCTCACGCCCGCTCAAGTCGCGGCCGCCGAGACCCTGGCCAACCAGATCGTATTCGAAAACCGGACCGTGGTGGCGCGCTTTGTCACACCGGCGGATCTTCCCACCGTACGGCTGCGCCGCCAACCCAAGGTGAGTGATAACGTCCGTGTCGTGGAGATCGAAGGGTTCGACTGGTCGGCCTGCGGTGGCACGCACGTCCGGCAGACTGGCGAAGTCGGTCTGATCAAAGTAAGCAAACTCGACCGGCGCGGACCCGAAACACGGGTCGAGTTTCTGTGCGGCCAGCGGGCCCTGGCCGACTACCGCCACAAACAGGACACCGTGCAGGGTCTGATGACCCATCTCACCACAGGCGAGGACGATCTCCGTGCGGCGGTGGATCGCCTGGTCGAAAAACTGCAGGCGAGCCAACGTCTTTTGCGTGCGGCACAGGGTGAGCTGGAACAAAACGAAGCGGCGCGCTTGTGGGGAGCTGCCGTGCCCGTGGGCACTTATCGGCTGGTAAGTCACTATTATGCCGACCGTGCGCCCGCCAGTGTGCGGACAGTCGCGGGTTTGCTGCGTGCACAACCGGGCAGCCTGGTACTCCTGGCCAGCGAAGTCAGCCCGGAAGCAGGGGGCCAGTTGTTTTTTGCCGCAGCCGATGACGTCGGGGTGGACATGGGTGCCGTCATGCGACGCACCGGTGCACGCGGCGGTGGACGCGGGCCCTGGGCCCAGGGTGGTGCGCCGGATCGTGCAGCGCTGCACGGCGCACTGGCGGCCGGGGCCGCTGTGCTGCGCGAAATGCTCGAGGAAGGCTGATCATGCAACAGGTTGCACCGAATGTGTACGTCGAGACCGGCTATCGGAATGCGAACGTCGGCTGCATCGTTACTGAAGAGGGCGTCATCCTCGTCGATACGCCGATGATTCCTGCGCAGGCCATCGCCTGGCGCAAACAGGTCAACCGGGCATCGGGTCACGCACCGATTCTGTACGTCATCAATACCGACCACCACCGCGGGCACGCCCTGGGTAATCAACATTTTCTACCGGCCCCGGTTATTGCGCACGAACGCGCCTGGAAGGAGATGCGCGGTTACACCGAGAACTTCAAACAGCGGGTGCGCGATTCATTCAAAAAGGAGCCGGAAATCCAGGCGCAGTTCAACGATCTCCAGATCATACGCCCGGAGATTACGTTCAAGAAACGTTTGACGCTGCTGCGCGGCGGCCGTGAAGTGCGCCTGATCTGGATTGGCGGGCATACGTTGGCGACATCAGTGGTGTGGATGCCCATCGAGCGTGTGCTGTTTGGTGGTGATTCGGTGTGGACCGACCAGCATCCGTATATGGCCCAGGCCAACTCGCGCGATTGGCTGCATGGTCTGAATTACATCCGCAAGCTGAAACCCGAGATCATTGTTCCGGGTCATGGACCCACCTGCGGCATCGAATCGGTCGATCGGGTCATCGAATATATCCGCTACATGCGGGCCCAGGTTCGCACCATGTACCGCCAGGGTAAATCAAAGCAGGAAACTGGCTCGATCCTCGTCAAGGACCTGGTGACCTGGTTTCCAATACCCGCCGGTCGTAAGGCCAAGATCGAGTCACAGATCAAACAAGGTATTGGGCGTGTGTTCGAGGAGGTCAGGCGCAGCAGCGAGGCAGCGGCGTAGACCACCATGGCGCACGATATTGATCGCGGGACCGGTACCCCCGCTGAGGAACTGCGCCGCCTGCTTGCCCAGGCGGAACGACGCCTGCCCGATTTGCGCAGCGATCCGGCGGCGGCAGCTGAGCTCCTGGCCACTTTGGATCGGATTGCGGTGTTGTTTGGCGAGCTCGAGGCCCAAGGCATGGACCTGCGCCCCGAGCGGGGACGCTGGGAGGGTTTGCAGCGTGCCGTCGACAACCGGATCGGGTATGTGGTGCGCAGTGTGCCGGACTGGGACGCGGCGCGCCGGCAGGCGCAGGCCACCCCTGATCGTCCGTGGTGGTACCTGGACCAAACCCTGGCCGCCACTCGCCGCCGCAACCGGCGGCGTGCGCTCGTGACAGCAGTTGGCGTGGTGGCCCTGGTCGCACTGCTCGTCGTGGCCTGGCGCACGTTCTTTCCGGTCGATCCGGCCGTGGCAGCCGCGCAGCAGGCGATGGAGATGGGACAGCGTCACGTGCGCCTGCAGGAGTGGGAAGCTGCGTATGCCAGTTTTACCGAAGCTGCCCAGGCCACACCGACCGACGCGATACCCTTCATCTGGCTCGGTGTGGTGCAGGAGGAGTTGGGCGACAACCGTGCCGCAGCGGCGCATTTTGCCCAGGCCGAACAGCTGCTGACCGACCCGGTGCGCTTTCGGGTGGAAAAATCGTTTGCCTACAACCAGGTCGGCCGTTTTGTGCAGGCAGAAGAAGAGGCACGGGCCGCGCTGGCCATCGATCCGAAGTCACCCCATGCGCATTATGTGCTGGCCGGCGCCCTGGAGCAGCAGGACAAGATCGAGCAGGCCATCGAGGAATTCGACATCGCCTCGCAGCTGGCCGAGAAGGTCGATGCCAATCTATCTGCCCTGGCACGCATCCGGCTGGCTACGCTGATGCAAGCCGCGCCGTTTCGCGACGCGGCGGAGCCAACGGCGACACCGTAGCGCCTTGAAGGGCGGCGTGGTCTGTGGTACAATGGCACGGTTTGCAGTGGAGCCGTCAACAAACTGGAGGTACACCGTGTCCGCGCAGCACGAATATTACACGGTCGAAATTGCGGGCCTCACCCGCCACTTGCCGATTTTTCAGGTTGCACCCGGCGTGCGCATTGCAGTGTTCAATATGCTCGGCGACACCAATGTGGTCAAGGCGGCGGCCGCCGTTTTGGCCGAGCAGCTGCGTTTGCGCAACATACAGGCCGATGTCTTGGTCACGGCGGAAGCCAAAAGTATTCCCCTGATCTACGAGATGTCCGCGCTGATGGGCCTGCCCTACATCGTCCTGCGTAAGACGTACAAGGTGTACATGGGGGATGCGCTGCGCGCCGATACGCTGTCGATTACGACCGGCCAGCCACAAACCCTCTATCTGGACGAAAAGGATCGCGATGCCATTGCCGGCAAACGGGTGATTCTGGTGGATGACGTCGTCAGCACAGGCAGCACCCTGGAGGGCATGACCGACATCGTCGCCAAGGCGGGCGCCCTACCGGTGGCCACGGCGGCCGTCTTCACCGAAGGTCAAGACAAGGGCTGGCGCGACGTGATTGCGTTGGGCAATCTGCCGGTTTTTGTGGATCAAGGCTAAACCGCATGACCAACACCCGTATGCATCTGATATCCTGGATACGAACACACGATGTATGATCGCTTGGACACTGTCGTCGAACGTTATGCGCAGCTCAACCAGCAGCTGGCCGATCCGACGTTGTTCGCTGATCCACAGCGAGCCGCCGTGGTCGCCCAGGAGCACGCCGAGCTGAGCGAACTGGTGCATACCTACCAGCGCTTTACCGCGGTCGTCGAACAGCTGGCGCAGGCCGAGGAGCTGGTGGAAACTGAGACCGATTCGGACCTTGTGATGGTCGCGCGCGAGGAGATCGATCTCCTGACCGCCGAGCGAGACCAGCTGGAAGCGGCCTTGCAGCAGTTGTTGGTGCCCAAAGACCCGAACGACGAGCGCAACGTGATCATCGAGATCCGGGCCGGTACGGGTGGTGACGAAGCCGGTCTCTTTGCGACCGATCTGTTTCGCATGTACAGCCGTTATGCCGAGGCCCAGGGCTGGCCGGTCGAGCTGCTGAGTGCCAATGAATCGGGTATTGGGGGGTTCAAAGAGGTCATTTTTGAAGTCCGGGGGCGGGGAGCCTATTCGCGCCTGAAGTACGAAAGTGGCGTGCACCGCGTCCAGCGCGTACCGGAAACGGAGTCGCAGGGCCGCATCCACACTTCCACCGCAACGGTGGCCGTGCTGCCCGAAATGGCCGAGGTCGAAGTTGAGATCAAACCCGAAGACTTGCGCATCGACGTCTTTCGAGCGGGTGGCCCCGGTGGCCAGAGTGTCAACACCACCGATTCGGCGGTGCGTATCACGCATCTGCCGACGGGGCTGGTCGTGTCATCGCAGGACCAAAAGTCTCAGCTGCAGAACAAAATCAAGGGCATGCAGATTCTGCGTGCCCGTTTGTACGACATGGAACACAAACGCCAACAGGATGCCCTGGATGCCAGCCGTCGCAGCCAGGTGGGAACCGGCGAACGTGCCGAGAAGATCCGTACCTACAACTTCCCACAGAACCGCGTGACCGATCACCGTATCGGCAAAACCCTTTACCGGTTAGATACGGTGCTGGCGGGCGACTTGGATGAATTTATCGTCGAACTCACCGCCGCCGAACGGACGGAACGACTGCAAGCCGGTGCTGTCGGCGCAGTACAGGGCACATGATCGATGCAGACCGGGTGATCGCGGCGGAATTACAGGCGAGCGACCGCCCGGTCCGGGCACAAGATGAATGATATGACATTAACAATATCCGACAGGAGGACTCTATCCGTGATGCAGGTCAATGGCAGACCGGCAGCGTCCCAAGGACGGGACGACGAGGGGAGTACACTTTCCTACGCATTTGCCTGGCGGCTGGACCCGAGCAGTACCGTTGGCCGTGCCCTTGCCGCGGCCAACCAGCGTTTGCGGGGCTGCGGGGCAGACACCCCGCGTCTGGACGCCGAATTGTTGCTGGCCCACGTGCTTGGCACCGACCGGGTCTATCTCTACGCACATGCGGACCGTCTTCTCAGCGATGAGGAGCGGACGCGCTACGAACGATTGATCGAGCGCCGTCGGCGGCGTGAGCCGGTTGCCTATCTGGTGGGCAGCCGGAATTTCTACGGTCTCGAATTTGCAGTCGATTCACGTGTGTTGATCCCGCGTCCCGAAACCGAACTGCTGGTCGATACAGCGATCGCCACCGTGGACGTGATGAGCCAGCGTGTGGCGGTGGCTTCCAGCTGGGGTCGCGGCCGCCTCGCGGCAGCTGCCATGGTTGCCGAGACCGAAACGCTGCCCGAGGCAGTGACGATGGCCGACGTGGGAACGGGATCGGGTATCATTGCGATCAGCGTTGCCGTGCACTGCCCGTCGGTGCTGGTGTGGGCGTGCGATGTGTCGGCAGGCGCGCTGGCTGTTGCCCAGCGCAATGCGCAGAGCCACGGTGTGGCCGACCGGGTTCGACTGGTGCAAGGTTTTCTGCTTCGTGCCATTCCCCAACCTGTGGACATCATCACCGCCAACCTGCCGTACATTCCCACGCACGACATCGACCGGCTGGCGCCGGAGATTGCAGCCTTCGAACCACGCCAGGCACTCGACGGGGGCTACTATGGCCTGCAGCTCATCGGCGAATTCCTCAACCAGGCCCCGCACTCCCTGCGACCCGGTGGCGTGGTTCTACTCGAAATCGGCAGCGACCAGGGTGAGGTCGTGGTTGGACTCGCCCGCCGGGCATTCCCCCAAGCCGACGTCCGTCTGGTGCGCGACTTCGCCGATCTGGACCGCATGATTGTCGTACGAACGTGACGATTCACCTCGTGGCGCTTGACGTCGACGGTACGCTGGTCGATACCGATATGATCGTGTCGTCGCGTCTGCGCCAGGCCATCAAGACGGCCCAAGATGCTGGGGTGGTCTTTACCCTGGCGACCGGCCGTGGGCCACAGTCGATTACGTCGCTGGCGCAGGACCTCGGGTTTTCAGCGCCGCAGATCTGTTACCAGGGTGGCTTGATCTACGATGTGAAGCGGGCGCAAGTTCTGCACCGCGCCACGCTGCCACCGGCGCTGGTCCACGAAGCGATCGACGTGGCGCAGCGCGCCGGCTATGACATCTCGGTCTACATCGATGGCCAGATCTTTCTCGAATCCCTGCACCATCCCCGCGTCTTCTACGACCGCTGGTTTGGTTTGCCGATTCGCCAGGTGCCTGACCTGGCGGCGGTTGTAACCCACGATCCCGAAAAAGTGTTGTTTACCGCCGAGCCACCCATGGCTGACGAAATCCACCAGGCGATGACGCAGCATTTTGGCGATCGCCTGCAGGTTCTGCGTACGCACGAGTTGTTCGTGGAGCTGGTGCCAAACGGGTGCTCCAAGGGCCAGGCCCTGGCCTGGCTGGCCGGTGAGTATGGGATCGACCGCCAGCAGGTGATGGCGGTGGGTGACTCGGAAAACGATTTGAGCATGGTGGCCTGGGCGGGTTTGGGCGTGGCCATGGGCAATGCCGTCTCCGACGTCAAAGCCGTGGCCGACTGGATTGCGCCGGCCGTGCAAGAAGATGGGGCCGCTGTTGCATTGGAGCGATTCGTATTACGCAGCGGGTAGTGCCGATTTTGCGATGGTAGGTTAGGATGCGTACTGAAGTTTTGCGCGCTGATGCGCCGGGCGCCTTGAACCAGGCCGTAGCCGTGTTGCGCGCTGGCGGTCTGGTGGCATTTCCCACCGACACGGTGTATGGCGTGGGTGCCGATGCAGCCAACGAAGCTGCTGTCAGCCAGCTCTATGCGGCCAAAGTGCGGCCGGCGGGCAAGGCCATTCCGCTGCTGCTGGGTGATGCCAGCGACCTCGACGCCCTGGCGGTGAATCTGCCAGGAGTGGCAGAACGTCTGATGGCTGCTTTCTGGCCAGGTGCCCTGACGCTCGTCGTTTGGCGCAGCAATGCCGTGGCTGACATTGTGACCGCTGCTGGGCCTACCGTCGCTGTCCGTCTGCCGGATCACGTCGTGGCCCGTGCCCTGGCCAGGAATCTGGGGGGTGCTCTGGCAGCAACCAGCGCCAATCTGTCGGGTGCCCACGAGGCAATGACAGCCCAGGAGGTAGTGGACCAGCTCGCCGGACGTATCGACCTCGTGCTGGACGGTGGCGTGTGCGCCGGCGGGACGGCGTCGACCGTCCTAGACCTCACGACGGACCCGCCAGCGGTGCTGCGCCACGGGGCATTGGACGCCGGCCTGCTCCAGCGTATCCTGGCATTCCCGAACCGCTGATGCCGTCCCTGGTCATTGGCATCGACGCCAGCCGGGCGGTGCGTCCACACAGTCAGCGCACTGGTACCGAGTTGTACTCCCGGCAGCTGATTCGCCACCTGGCACCGCTGCTTGCGCAGCGCCGGCCGCCAGTGGCCCTCCGGCTGTACAGCAATGCGCCGCCTGATCCCGCGTTGATGCTTCCAGGCGTCGACTGGCGTGTCATGCCCTTCCCGCGCCTGTGGACCCACGTGCGGCTGACTACCGAGATGGCATTCCACCCGCCAGCGCTGCTCTTCGTGCCAGCGCACGTGCTCCCACTCTGGCTCCCGGCACGCACCCTGGTGACCGTGCACGACCTCGGCTACCTGCACTTTCCCGATGCGCATACGCGCTGGCAGCGCCGGTACCTCGATTGGTCAACGCGCTGGAATGTGTACGCCGCGACGCGTGTGCTCGCCGACTCACAGGCGACGGCGCACGATCTAGAGTCTCTCCTGGGCACACCACGAGACAAGATCCGTGTGGTCTATCCCGGTTTCGAGCGTACCCATGAGCGCCCGGATAACCCACCCGCAGCAGAAATACTCGACCGTTACGAAATACAACCCCCTTACGTCTTGTACGTAGGCACCCTGCAGCCGCGCAAGAATCTGGCACGCCTGGCGCACGCCTTTGCCCGGGTCCTGGCGACCTGGCAAGCGTCTGGACCGCGCCCCCAGCTGGTGCTCGCCGGCCGGGCGGGCTGGCTGTCCGACCAGGTGTTACATGATATCACGCAGGCCGGTCTGGGTGACGCCGTACGCATCACCGGGTTCGTGCCAGACAACGACCTCCAGATACTGCTGGCGAATGCGACACTCCTGGCCTTTCCGTCTTTGCACGAAGGGTTTGGTTTTCCCATTCTCGAGGCCCAGGCGGTCGGTGTGCCAGTACTGACGTCAGCGACGTCGTCGTGCCCGGAAGTGGCAGGAGAGGGTGCCTTGCTGGTCGATCCCCTGGACGTCGAGGCCATCGCCGGTGGCCTGCACCAGCTGCTTGACGATGCATCACTGCGGACCCGCCTGGTGCAGCTGGGCGAGAGCAACCTGCCGCGTTTCTCGTGGCCGCAGGCGGCACAGCAGGTGCTGGACGTATTGGATGAGCTTCTCACCGAGGGAGGAACATGACGAACACAACCGCGAGCATTGCCTTTGATCGCGCGGCTGGCTACTACGATCGTACACGCAGCCTGGCACCCGAGGACGCCGCCGCGCTGACGGAAGCCCTGCTGCGCGAAACCCGGGCGACCCCGGCATCGCGCATCCTGGAAATCGGGATTGGCACGGGACGCATCTCCGGGCCGCTGATCCAGCGGGGTCTGCACGTGACAGGTATCGACCTGGCACGTCCAATGCTCGATGTCCTGCAGCAAAATCACGGTGCAGTGCCTGTGGTCATCGGTGACGTCACCTATCTCCCATTTGCGGCGCGCACCTTCGACGTCGCGCTGGCGTTTCACGTGCTCCACCTGGTACCCACCTGGCAGGAGGTACTGCACGAAGTGGCACGCGTCGTACGGCCTGGCGGCTGTTTTGTACACAGCACGCATTGGCGCGATCCCGATTCGGCCAACCTGCGTTTGCGGCAGGAGTGGCGCCGTTTGCTGCTCGAACGTGGGGTCGACGTGTCGCGCCCTGGCACGCGCGACGAAGCGCGGATTGCAGCCGTGCTGGCCGAAACCGGTGCACAAGCGCAGCAGGTGGAGGTCGCGCGCGGCGTCGAAACCACCACGGTGCGCGAGACCCTGGAGCGGATGGCGGCGCGGATCTGGTCTGATACCTGGCTGGTGCCCGACGAGGTATTTCCCCAAGCGCTGGCCGACCTGACGCAGTGGGCGGCTGCGACGTTTGACCTCGATGCGGAACAGCCCGAGGAATACCGGCTCGGTTTTGCCATTTATCGGTGGTGAGTACTGACTGTGCAGTCGATCGATATTCTGGGTGTGCGGGTCGACGTTCTCACGTGGGACGGGTTTGATGCCTGTGCCAGCCAATTCGTGCGCAGCGGCACGCCGCATCAGGCAGTGACGGTCAATCCGGAATTCATTATGGCGGCGCGGCGCAACCCGACCTTCCGCCAGGTGTTGAACCAGTCTGACCTGGCACTGGCCGACGGCTGGGGGGTACAGGTGGCCGCGCGTCTCTTGGGGCAGAAGTTGCCAGTCCGGGTGACCGGCGCTGACGGCGTGCCGCGCCTGGCGGCGTTGGCGGCGGCGCAGGGCTGGCGGCTCTTTCTGCTGGGCGCCGCGCCGGGGGTGGCGGCGCAGGCGGCACATATCCTGCAGGCGAGGCACCCTGGGCTGCAGATTGCCGGTACGTACGCCGGCAGCCCCAGCCCGGCTGATGAGGCAGTTATCCTGCCCCAGGTGTTGGCGGCACAGCCGGACATCCTGTTTGTGGCTTATGGCGCGCCGGCCCAGGACCTGTGGATTGCACGCAACCAGCACCGGCTGCGTGTGCCGCTTGCCATGGGGGTGGGCGGTGCGCTCGATTTTGTAGCCGGTGTACGGCGCCGCGCACCGCCGTGGGTGCAGACGGTGCACCTGGAGTGGTTATTCCGGCTGATTCAAGAACCATGGCGCTGGCGCCGCCAGCTGGCTCTTCCCCGATTTGCCATCGCGGTGTTGGGCCAGGCCTGGCAGCAGCGTGGTCGCCTGTAACGTGGTGAGGACACATTTTTGACTGCAGATGAAATTGCGGCATTGGTCACGCGCCTGGCTGGGCGGCGTATCCTGGTCGTCGGTGACTTGTGCCTGGACGAGTATGTCATCGGCACCGCCACCCGCCTCAGCCGTGAAGCGCCGGTGCCGGTGCTGGAATGGCGCGAGCGACGGGTGCTGCCCGGCGCGGCCGCCAACCCGGCACACAACGTCGTGGCGTTGGGTTCGCAGGCGATAACCACCGGCGTGGTTGGCGGTGACGCTGCCGGCGAGACCCTGCGCGCCGAGCTGGAACAGTTGGGCATCGGCACGGCGGGCGTCGTGATAGACCCGTCGCGCCCGACGACGACCAAAACCAGGATTGTCGCGCAGGGCGCACAGCGTTTTCCGCAGCACCTGGCGCGGATCGACCGCCTCGACCAGCGACCGTACCCGGCCGCGCTGACGGCGCGACTGTGCCAGCACATCGAGCAACTGGCACCTACGATGGATGCCATCCTCGCCTCGGATTACCGCGGGGGTGTGGTCAACGCCGATGTCGTGGCGACGATCCAGGATGCCGCGCGGGTGCACGGTGTGCTGACGGCGGTCGACTCGCAGGGTGAGCTGGGCAAGTTTAGGGGGTTTGGCCTGGTGCGCTGCAATGCGCTGGAAGCGGCCGCGCAGGTGGGCTGGCCGCTGCAGTCGGACGCCGACTGCGAGCGCGCGGTCGTTCGTTTGCAGAGGGAACTCGTCGTGCGGCGGTTGGTGGTCACGCGGGGCGCGGCAGGCGTGACCATCCTGGAGCAAGGGAGTGTTGCCCAGCACCTGCCGGCGTTGAACCGTGAAGAAGTGTATGACGTCACCGGTGCCGGCGACACGGTGAGTGCGATACTGGTATTGGCCCTGTGTGCGAGCATCGATTTGCGCACGGCAGCCCACCTGGCGATGGCGGCGGCTGGTCTGGTCGTGCGCCGTTTGGGCAATGCGGTCGTGACGCCGGCCGAGCTGATCGATGCCCTGGCCGGGTCGTGAGCGATTGATTCCAGAGGTAGAGAGCTGATCATGGAACAACGGTGCGGGGGGTGGGTAGTGGATCTGGCGGAAGCGCAGCGCCGGGTGAAGGCATGGCGTGCGGCCGGCCGGCGCATCGTGTTCACCAATGGCCATTTCGATCTGCTGCATATCGGCCACGTCGACTATCTGCAGCGGGCGCGGGCCCTGGGTGACGTGTTGGTTGTGGGGGTCAACAGCGATGCCTCGACGCGCGTCCTCAAGGGACCTGACCGCCCACTGGTCCCCGAACGCGAGCGGGCGGCTATTCTGGCCGCGTTGGCTTGTGTTGATCTGGTGATCCTGTTCGATGAGCTCACGGCTGACCGGTTGGTGTGTGGGCTGGCACCCGAGGTTTACGTCAAAGGTGGTGACTGGGACCCCACCGGTGATACGGCAGCGACGCCGGCCCCCAACGAACCGCCAGAAGTCCAGTCCGTGCGGGCCTATGGTGGCGAAATACACTACTTGTCCTATCTGGCGGGTCATTCGACCAGTGCTTTGATTCACACCATTGTGTCGCGTTTTGCGACGCCGTCGCCGCAGTCCGCAGCAGCCTGAAGGCTTACGAAGGCCCGCCACGTGAACACCGCCCGCACCGACCTCGACCACAGTCTCTCGTCTGCCGAACCACCCTCGGTAACACTCGATGTTTCGTTGTCGGAGACGCCTGCCGCAGGGGGCGGCGTGGCGCGGTCGGCTGGTATCCTGGCGATTGGCAACATCCTCAGCCGTACGTTGGGCCTGCTGCGTGAAACGATCATCTCATACCTGTTTGGTGCTTCCGGCGAGCTAAGTGCGTTCATCCTGGCGGCGCGTGTGCCTACCATGATTTACGACTTTCTCGTGGGGGGTCTCTTGAGCGCCGCGTTGGTGCCGGTGTTCAGCGACTATGCCCGACCCGAACGGCGCACCGAGTTGTGGCGGGTGGTCAGCGCCGTTTTGAGTGTCGTCGGGCTGGGCATGGCGGTCTTGATGCTCTTGCTCGAGGTGTTTGCCTGGCCCGTCGCGCGCCTGATCGGTGGTGGCTTCGACGAAGATCTCCTGAATGTCGTCGCCACATCGCTGCGTATTATGGGACCGGCGGTTTTCTGTTTTGGCCTGGCGGGCATTCTGACCGGCCTGCTCTATGCGCTCAAGTCGTTTGCTTTTCCGGCAATGGCGGCGGCCGTCTTCAACCTGGGCATTGTCGTATGTGCACCTCTCCTGTCACCGTGGGTAGGCATTTACAGCCTACCGATCGGGGTCACGGTAGGGAGTCTCAGCCAGCTGCTGCTTCTGCTGCCCGCCTTGTGGCGGACGCGCGTCAAGCTGCGGTTGGTGTGGTCACACCCCGCGCTGCGGCATATCTTACTCCTGTATATTCCTGTAAGCGTCAGTCTGTTGGTGGGTCAGTTCCAGGTGCTTGTAGACGCCAACCTGGTTTCGCATACCGGGCCGGAAAGCGCTTCGTGGATGCGGTATGCGACCACGCTCATCCAGTTTCCCTTGGGGTTGGTGCCGGTCGCGGTTTCGCTGGCCGCCCTTCCCACCCTGTCACAGCATGCAGCGGCGGGCCGCTGGCCGGATTACCGCACCACCTTCGCTCGTGGACTGCGGCTGGTGTTGGTACTGCTGGTGCCATCGATCATGGGTCTGTACATCCTGGCCGAGCCGATCGTGCGCCTCCTGTTTCAGCATGGCAACTTCGTGGCGCGCGACACCGTCTGGACCACCCGCGCCCTGCACCTCTATTTGTTGGGTTTGGGTTTTGCCGGGGTCGATTTTCTCCTAAACTACGCCTTCTACGCTCGCCAAGATACGCGCACGCCGGCGATTGTGGGGATCATGGCGGTCGGTGTCTACCTGGTCGTGGCCCTGGCTCTGATCCAGCCGTTTGGCTTTTTAGGTCTTGTGCTCGCCGATTCGGCTAAACACATCGGGCACGCGTGTGTGATGTGGGTGTTGATGATTCGCCGCGTGGGATCGCTGCGAGGCCAGGGGATTCGGGGAACGCTGTGGAAAAGTGTCGTGGCCAGCGGGTTGATGGCCATCGTGCTTTGGCTGAGCACGCAGTGGCTCGTACTCAGCCTGCCGGAGTCGTTCGTCGGTCACGTGCTGGTGGTCGTGGCAGCAGTTGCGATTGGGGGGGCCCTCTACGCGACCGGGCTGTGGGTGCTGCGCGTCGAGGAAGTCACCATCATTGCCAGCATGGTGAGGCGCCGGGTGCAGCGGTCGTAGATGGTGGGTTGCCTGCGATTGACGAACTTGCCGGGTCGGTGTATAATCCCGCCCTGTGTGATATGAGTCGTGTGTGAAAGAGAGAAGCAATGGCGAAGAAACAACGAACGGTACGTCCGCCGCGCAGTGCGGACATGAGTCGTTATGGGGGCATGCCATCGAGTCCAACAGCCGGCACACCGAGTTCGGCGGCGTCTGCTCCCAAACCAACGACGGCTGGCAAGGGCACCCCGGCGGCGGCCGCCGCCGTTTCCGACGCTGAGTATGCGGCTGAACATCACTACGTATTCAGCGACCTGAGGCGGATTGCCATCCTGGCTGGGTCGATGTTTGCCTTGTTGATCGTCCTCAGTCTGATCGTCCGCTGAGCCACCGGTTGCCAGGGTCGCGATGATGGAGTCCGCTTCGGCATTGGCTTACCTGGCACGCATCGATGACCGCGGTCCCGTGGAGCCCACGCCTGACACACTGCAGCGGCTCCACGTGGCTCATCTGCTGCACGTCCCCTTCGAGAACCTCGACATCCACCTCGGCCGGCCGATTGTGCTGGATGTCGATCGCTTTTACCACAAGATCGTAACCGAACGGCGCGGCGGCTTTTGTTACGAGCTCAATGGTCTGTTTGCCGAGTTGTTGCGCACGTTGGGTTTCGACGTCACGCTGCTGTCGGCCCGGGTCGCGGGTCAGGACGGGGAATTTGGTCTCGAGTTCGACCACCTCGTGCTTTTGGTGCAGCTCGAACAGCCCTGGCTGGCCGACGTCGGATTTGGCGACTCGTTTCGCCAGCCGCTGCCGCTGCAAGCGGACGTCGTGACACAGCAGGACTTTGGGACTTACCGTCTGCTGCAGACGGACGCGACCTGGTTTCTGCAGGCGCTCGGCGACAGCGGTGAGTGGCAGCCTGAGTACGCCTTTACCGGGCAGCCACGCCTGCTGGCTGACTTTGCCGAGATGTGCCACTTCCAGCAGACGTCGCCGGCGTCGCATTTTACGCAGAAGCGCGTCTGTTCGCGTGCCACGCCTGAGGGACGTATCACCTTGAGCGACCGCCGGCTCATCACCAGCCGGGGTTCGCGGCGCGAGGAGCGTGTGCTGAGCAACGAGGCTGAGGTTGCCGCAGTGCTGGCGCGCGAGTTTGGGATCGAACTGCGGCCTGGACCTCAAGGTTCAGGCTGAAAGCTGAAGTCGGCTTACAGCCGACTATGCGTGGTCCGGGTGCAGCCCGCTTGAGCGGGCTTGAGCTATCAGCCTGGCGTTTGAACGCCAGGCTCCCGACAGAGGCAGGTGACAATCGTGGAACGGCTCAACATCGAGACCAACACACCCTGGGAAGGCATCGTCGGCTACGCACGGGCGGTGCGGTTGGGACAGTTCGTGTACGTCTCAGGTACGACGGCCACCAATGCGAAAGGCGAGCTGGTGAGCGTGGGAGATGCGTACGGCCAGACAATTCAGATTCTGACCAATATCGAAGCGGCCCTGCGTCGTGCCGGAGCGCGGCTCGAGGATGTGGTTCGCACACGCATCTATGTCACCAATATCGACGATTGGGAAGCCATCGGCCGTGCCCACGGCGAGTTCTTCCGCGACATCCGTCCGGCATCCACCATGGTGGAAGTGCGCCGCCTCGTAGCAGCGGAGATGCTGGTTGAAATCGACGCCGACGCCGTGATTGCGCGTAGTGACGACTTCTACACGTAGGTCACAGCTCCCGCTGTGACGCCATCGCTGACGCATGGACACGGCACTGTCCGCGCTCGTGCGCAAGCGCCGGTGTCGGCTGGTAGGAGGCCGGTTCGTGGTCGAGGGCGTCGTCACAGCGGGAGCTGTGACCTAATCAACTGGCCGCGAGGGTGGGGGCTGCACGGCCAAAAAGTCGCGCGCCAGGCGTTCGCTGTACGATTCGATCAACCACTGCACGCGCGCGGCGTCGTCCGAAGCGACCAGCAGCCCAACGTGATGATGTTTGGGCAGACGCCAGACGATCTCTGGGTCGTTGTAGGGCGACGTATCCGGCCATTCCTGCTGCGCCAGACAGGTGACCATACCGGCATACCCGACGCGCGCCTGGGGCACCGAATAAGCCTCACCCCGCGCGTTAGCCACCTCGATGCGCGCCCATTCGTGCCAGAGATGGACCCCAGTGCCGGCTTCGACCACGCGATCGATATTGGCGCCTCCGACACGCCCTGCCATTTCCAGGAAATAGAACTGGCCACCGTCATAGGCCTTGATGTACTCGGCGTGCGTGACACCGCGCACCATACCCATGGCGGCAATGACCTCTCTGTTGAGTGTTTGCAGCGTTTGTGCATCCGGCGATGACGTGGGGACCGTTTGCGTGGAGAAGACACCACCTTCGTGCATCAGCTTCATCGGTGCCTGGCCGTAGCGGCTGATGGCGGTAAACACCACCTCGCGCTCCGAAATCAACGAATCGACGTGGAACACGTCACCGGGGATGAAGTGCTCCAGCAGGTAGAACGACTGCCGGTCACCGAGTACCTCCAGGGATGGCCAGAATTCGTCGGTTGACTGAATCTTACGGATGCCGATCGAACCGGCCTCCGAGCGCGGTTTGAATACCCAGGGCGGCGGGACCTGCGCCATGAACTCGCGCAGACGGTCGTAGTTGAGGACGTGGACGAAATCGGGTACCAGGATGCCCTTGTCGCGCGCCTGGACGCGCATGGCCAGCTTGTCGCGAAAATAGCGTGCTGTTGTGTCTCCCATGCCGGGTACGCGCAGGTGTTCGCGCAGCGCAGCCGCCATCTCCACGTCGTAGTCATCCATCGGCACGATACGGTCGATCGCATGCGTGCGTGCCAGGTAACTGACGGCATAGATGATGTCGGTCTCGCGCGACATGTCGGGCATGTAGAAGACCTCGTCGATGCTGTCCCATGGCCACGCCTCTTCCCGGTAGCGATCACGCGTAATGAGCAGTACGCGACAGCCCAGGCGTTTGAGCTCGCGCATGAATGCGCCGCCTTTGAAATAGCTGGCCAGGCATAAAAAGGTAACGGGCTCGTTTGGTGCCATGCTAACGCCCTCATCACTGAGATAGGAATACCTGGGGTGGGACCCTATTGTAATGCGATTGTTGGGCAAATGCAAACCCGCTATTTTGCGTTCGTAGTGCGCACTTCAGTGCGCTGAAGCGAGAAGTGTCGTGCGCACTTCAGTGCGCTGAAGCGCCTACTACGAGCCTACACTTTGCTCGCTTTGAGCGAGAACATGAGCGGCAGGCTGCCGTCTTGCGAGCGCAAACGCCACCAGCCGTCGATCCCTTCTTCCATGCAGGGCAGCGCCCGTTCGGCACAGAAACTGAACTCGTGCAAAAAATCGATCCGCAGACCGGCCTCGATCAACGCCGTCACGATCTCGCTCAAGCTGTGGGTCCATTCGTAGGCACGCGTGTGCTGCATGGAGACGTCCCCCACGGCGTACGAGCCCAGCACTTCCCATTCCGTCGGCTGCGACGTGTAGAAGTAAGGGTTGGTCGGACGCAGGTCGGCGACGTGTTCGGCATCGTTGAAGATCGATACGATCGGGTGAAACTCGGCGATGTAGAAGAACCCGCCCGGCTTGAGATAACCGGCAATGATCCTGGCCCACTGCGTCAGGTCGGACAACCAGGCCAGCACCCCAAACGAGGTGAAGACGATGTCGAACGATCCGGGCAAAACCTCAGGCAGGTCGTAGAGATCGCTGCACACAAAACGCCCTGGCAGGTTCAGCTCGGCACCGAGGGATTGGGCCAGCGCCACCGCCTTGTCCGAAAAATCGACGCCGGTGACCCGTGCACCGTGACGCGCCCATGTCAGCGTGCCTAGCCCAAAGTGGCACTGCAGGTGCAGCAGGTCCTTGCCGGCGACGTCACCGACCTCGTTGAGCTCCAGCGGCGT
>JAYRNS010000246.1:0-2393 GCA_041912075.1 Anaerolineae bacterium | reverse complement strand
GGCGGTCGAGGTCAATTCCGAACATCCGCTTGGACAGGCGATCGTGGGAGTGGCCCGGGCGCGGGGGCTGGCGCTGCCGCCAGCCGAGGTCTTCGGGGCCTCACCCGGTATGGGTGTGCAGGCGATGGTAAACGGGGCTGCGGTCCGTATCGGCCGGCCTGAGTTTGTGGCGGCCGGCACGCCGGTGATGGCCGGCGAATCGGGCATGACCGACGTTTTTGTCAGCATCGACGGCCAGGTGGAAAGTGTGCTGCGGCTGAGCGACGAAGTCAAACCGGAGGCACCTGACGTGATCGCTTACTTACAGCGCAAACACCTGCACGTGGGGCTGATCACGGGTGACCAGCACAGCGCCGCGCTGGCGGCTGCGGCGCGCGTCGGTATCGCGGCGGACCAGGTTTACGCACGGGTCCTGCCAACGGCCAAAGCCGAGGTCGTACGCCAGATGGCGCACGAGGGTGGCAAGGTGGCGTTTGTGGGCGATGGCATCAACGATGCACCGGCCCTCGCCCAGGCTGACGTTGGCATGGGCATTGGCGCCGGTGCGGACGTGGCCATCGAAGCGTCGGATGTGACCCTGCTGGGCAAACGCGGTGACCTACACGGTGTGGTGGTCGCCTTGGACCTGGCTCGCCAGATGTGGCGCATCATCACCCAGAACCTGGTGTGGGCGTTTGGCTACAACCTGATTGCCATCACCCTGGCGGCGACCGGTGTCTTGAACCCAATTTGGGCTGCGGCGCTGATGGCAGTCAGCTCGCTGTCGGTGGTCGGCAACTCGCTGCGCCTGCGTCGCTTCCAAAAACCAGCCCTCGAACCTGCGCGATATCATTCCACGATACCTGCGCATCAGGCAAAATAGCCTCATGTGGTCCACCTGGTTTCTCGTTGCGGTTGCCCTGCTGCTGGCCGTCGGTGCCTGGCTGATCCTGGTTTGGGCGATTCGCAGCGGGCAGTACGACAACGTCGAAGACATCAAATACCGCATTCTCGAAGACGATGATGAAGACAAACCATCGCCGCCGGCTCCCACGCGCGAGGCATAGGCATGGCCAGTATTACACTCGTTGACCCAACCACACAACCGCGACGCAACCGCACGACGGCCTGGCCCTGGCGGCCGGTGCGGCATGTCGTTCAGCTGGTCTTTATGGGGCTGTTGTTCGCCCTACCGCTGCTCAACTGGTTCCGCATCGATTTGCGCGGGCGCTACATGGTGATCTTTGGCCAGACGGTGTGGATGGAAGAGTTCTACTTTCTGCTGCTGGCTACTTTGATGTTCGTCTTCTTCTTTATGGCAGTGACACTCGTCTTTGGCCGCGTGTGGTGTGGATGGTTGTGCCCACAAACGCCGCTTTCCGAGGTATCGAACTGGGCCTTGAAGCAAATCCGCCGTCGGACCGGGTTCTTGCGCTACCTGTTGGCGGGGGTGGGGTTCTTGGTTTTGCTGGCAGCCGCCGCGGTCATTGGGTTCGCCACGATGAGTTATTTCATCGCGCCGCAGGAGTTGTGGGCTGAACTGACGACGGGCAGCTTTACGCCGTGGGTGTGGGGGCTGTTGTTGGTCACAGCAGTGATTGTCGTACTCGATGTGCTTTTCCTGCGCCACAAATTCTGCAAATCGGCCTGTCCCTACGGGTTGATCCAGTCGATCCTGACCGACCGCGACACGCTGCGCATCCGTTTCATGACCGAGCGTTCGCGCGACTGTATCAACTGTTACGAGTGCTCACGTGTCTGTCCCGTCGACCTGGAGCCGCGCAAGCAGAAGATGCAGCTGGAGTGCATCGACTGCGCCGAGTGCATCGTGGCGTGCGAGGACGTGCTGCAGCCGCAGGGCAAGCCTGGTTTGATCGAGTTCTCCTTTGGACAGCGCAGCCGGGCGCAGCAGCGCGAGTTCCCCGTGTCGGCCAAGGCGCTGGCCGTGACGGGGGTGTTCCTCGTTTACTCCGCCGTCTTCTTATACCTGCTGGCCAACCGCAGCCCGCTGGCCGTACAGGTCGTGCCCGATCCGCAGCAGCGCACCGCGGTGGTCAACGACACAGTGACCGCCGCGTATTTGGTAGAAATCAGCAATCGTACGCGCGACCCAGGCGCCTATCAGGTGCAGGTCGAGGGCCTGCCCGCCGGCACCTATACCGTCACACCCAACACGGTGGCGCTGGCTGCTGGCCAGCAGGGACACGCCACGGTGTCGGTGCGCGTGCCGCACGATACCCTCACGGCCGGTTCCCACCCGTTTGCAGTACACGTCCACAGCGTGACCGATCCCGAATTGACGCGCAGCCAGAGCTCGAGTTTCTTTGTGCCACCGGAGGAGGGAGTACGGAGTAGGGAGTAGGGAGGAGAGAACTTCCCGTATGTTCCGCGGCAATGGCGGGCATACGGGAAGT
>JAYRNS010000245.1:0-10150 GCA_041912075.1 Anaerolineae bacterium | reverse complement strand
GCGGGGAGCACGGCGGTGGTGCGCCGCGGGGGGGGGGGCGCCACGCCTCGTTGGACATCCGGTGCTCAGAACCCCAGACCGCGCTCCTTCATGCTGACAAACCGCCGGTCACCGATCACCAGGTGATCCAGCACGTCGATGTTCAACAGCTTGCCCGCTTCGACGACCGCGCGCGTGACCCGCACGTCTTCGGGAGATGGGGCTGGATCCCCACTGGGATGGTTGTGGGCGACGATGATGGCGGCCGCGTTGGCGCGGATGGCATGACGAAACAGCTCACCCACCCGCACGACGGCCGTGTTGAGCGAGCCCTGGTATACCATCGGGACACCCAACACGGTGTTACGTGTGTCGAGCAGGATCGTGCGCAGCTGTTCTTGTTCCAACAGGCTCATCTCGGTCATGATCAACTCGGCTGCCTCGGCGGGTGAACGCACCTGCGGGCGTTCCTGCGGCGACACGGTCATCAGCCGCCGGCCAAGCTCCAGCGCCGCCTTGAGCTGCGTCACCTTGGCCGGACCCAGTCCCTTTTCCAGGCACAGCTCATCGAACGTGGCGCGGGCAAGACCGGCCAGACCGCCGTATTTGCCCAAGAGACGCTGGCTCACGTGCAGCACGCTCTCCCCTTCGGTGCCAACCCGCAGAAGAATGGCAAGCAGCTCAGAGGTTGCCAGTGCGCCAGCACCGTAGTGCTGCAGGCGCTCGCGGGGACGTTCGGACGTGGGCAGGTTACGGATCAGCAGGGAATACTCAGGTACAGGGCTTTCAGACACGGACACAGTTCCTTTTGTGGGTACGCCTGGCTGGCGAGACACTACCATGTGGAGTGCGCAAGCCAAGCTTGCGCCCTGGCTCGACCATCGACAGGGCGTGACCAAAGCGCCAGCCTGGCTGGCGAGACACTACCATTTGGAGTGCGCAAGCCAAGCTTGCGCCCTGGCCCGACCATCGGACAGGGCGTGACCAAAGCGCCAGCCTGGCTGCGACTTTCTACACAGCAACCAGATCGGGATAGGTGTGAGGTTGTGTCGTGCCGGCCAGGTGGTGATCGCGTGTCAATCAACCCAGACCGGGTGGTGGTGGTAGCGAGATTATACACGAAGGTTACGTAGCTGGCAATACGACGCGCGGGTGCAACCAATTTGCCTGGCTGGTCGTTAAAGTGTTAGAAGATCAGTACGGAACTGCGCCGATGAGACGTGTCGCCTTTGGCGAAATTGTCCCTATGGAGTATAATCGCCCTGTTTTTGTGACGCAGGTGAGGTATCGTGAAAGAATCACTTCCCGCAACGAGACTGGAATTTGCAGCAATTCACGGGAAGTCATTCTTTCACGAGCGATTAGGAGTTAGAGTGCAATGCCTTCAGATTTGATGAATACCGTTGGAACGGCACTACAGACCATCGTGGCGCTTTGTGGGGCTTTTCTGGTTGCATTTTGGATTGCCCTGGTTCTGTGGACGTTCCGCGACATGCGAGCCCGGTCGCGCGACATTTTTGCCACCCTGCTTGCGACGATGCTCGTGCTGGTCTTTGGACCCATCGGGCTGGGACTGTACCTGCTGCTGCGTCCCCGCGAGACGCTGACCGAACACTACGAACGCATGCTGGAAGAAGAAACCCTCCTGCGTGATATGGAAGAACAGCCGGTATGCCCGACCTGCCAGCACAAACTGCAGGCCGACTGGATGCTGTGCCCGCACTGTACGACCCAACTCCGCCGGCCGTGTGAGTCGTGCGGACGCCTGCTGGACATGGGTTGGAAGATCTGTCCATACTGCGCCTATGTCCCCAGCAGTGCCACTGTCGAAGAAGCGGTACCGCAGCCCGCAGCACCGGCCCCCGTGTACGTGCCACCTGTCGAGACCGATACCTTGCCATCTGACGAGGGCCGCTGGGCGCGCCCCACGACCCGCCCCATACTGACCCCGGAAACACCCGCACACGAATAAAACCTGGCGCGCCAACCGCGCGCTCACACAAAACATACGGAGCACACAAAGTATTCCAAATCTGTGTGCTCCGTGTGTTCTATATCGTGAGCCAAACCACCACTCTCAACGCAATGTCGGGCACACCTGTCGAATCGTGCGTACCACGCGTTCGATTTCAGCCCGCGTCAGGCTGGACGCACTGGGCAGATAAAACCCGCGCCGGCACAAGTCTTCGGCATAAGGAAACCGCTGGCCGCGAAACGCCTCGAAGTAAACCGGCTGGCAGTGCATGGGGATGAAGAAGGTGCGCGTTTCGATCCCATTCGCCGCCAGGGCCGCACGCAGCTGGTCGCGATTCATGCCGTAAGCCTTCTCATCGACCAGAATACCGTACATCCAGTAAACGTTGGTTGCCCATGCCGCCTCCGGCGGCGTCGTGATACCTGGAATGCTGGCCAGCAGCCGGTTGTACAAGGCCGCATTGGCCCGCCGCATCTCGACGAACCGGCTGAGCTGCTCGGTCTGCGCCAGACCCACCGCTGCCTGCAGATTGGTCATACGGTAGTTGTAGCCGATGTATTTGTGCCAGAAATGGCGCTCGTGGCTGAATGCATGATCGCGCAGGTTCCACGCCAGGCGCGCAATCTGCTCGTTGTTGGTCGTCACCATACCGCCTTCACCGGTGGTGATGATCTTGTTGCCGTAGAAGCTAAAACAGGCCGCATCACCCAGCCCCCCCACGGGACGTCCCTTGTAACGTGCCCCGTGGGCTTCGGCGGCATCTTCGATGACGAACAGACCGTGGCGTTCGGCGATGGCCCGCAGCGCGTCCATGTCCACCGGGTGCCCGTAGGTGTGGACCGGCATGATGGCCCGCGTACGCGACGTAATCCGGTCGGCCACCTGGTCCAGGTCCAGGTTCCAGGTATGTGGTTCGGAGTCCACCAGCACCGGCCGTGCACGGCAGTAGGTGACTGCGTTGGCCGTGGCGATCATCGTGAAGGCCGGAATGATGACCTCGTCGTCTGGTTCAAGGCCCAGGGTGGCCAGGGCCAGGTGGAGGGCCACCGTACCGTTGGCGCAAGCCACACCAAAACGTGTCCCGCACGCATCTGCAAATGCGTGCTCGAACTCGCGAATAAACCGCCCAGCCGACGATATCCAGTTCGTTTGCACGCATTCGCTGACGTACCTGAGCTCGTTGCCGGTCAGCGTTGGTTCACAGACCGGTATGATCGGGCGGGTGGGGTCCTGCTCGAAATCAGATATCGGGCGGATGATGGCATGCAGTTCAGGGTCTGGCCCAGGAATCACTTCGGCCAGGTCCCCCATTTCGTTCAACTCCAGCTCATATGGTTGTAGCATCGTCATGCTCCTTTGACAGCACAGTAACCCACCACGGCACCGGCGCGGCTTGACCAATCATGTGCACCAGCTATAATCGATCCAGCACCATGGCAAGTCACAAAACCGGGTTATCACCACGTTTCGGGCACCTGTTGGTTATCGGCGCAGTGACTGCGCTGATGATCTATTTGTACGGGCAAATCGACTATACCGTCGAACCCTATTCCCAATCCGATCTGTATCACTATCGCATCATGGCGGCGGCAGCACCGCACCTGGCGCCGGCTGTGCAGCAGCCGTATGCGTTCCGTGTGCTCGGTCCCTACGTGGCTGGTCTGCTGGCCGGCTCGGACGCGTGGGGTTTCCGTGTCTTGAGCATCCTTGCAGGTATGACCACTGGTATTCTCTATGCCCTGTTCCTAGGCAGCCGGGGCATCGGTCCACCCGTGACTATCATCACCACCCTGCTGCTGCTCTTCAACAAGCACCTGTTCGGTTATGACCTCTGGAACTACTTTCAAATCAACGACCTGCTCTCACTGGTGTACCTGATCATTCTCTGGTGGGCGCTGCTTGATACGCGCTGGGTGGTGTTTGGCGCAACCCTGGTGGTGGGTGCGCTGACCCGTGAAACGGCGCTGTTGATGATCCCGGTTGCCCTCGTCTACCTGGTCGAACGTCATCAGCTCAGCCACGAGTGGCGTAAGCTCCTGCTGGCTGTGGCGCCCGGTCTGGTCTGTTTTGCCATCCTTCGCCTGGCGATCCAGCCCGTTGGTGGTCAGGACATGTTGACCCATTTCCTGCGTACGCTGCCCAAGATCGCCGAGCCAGCCACCTGGTTCCGACTCCTGGTCAACGCCTTTATCCCCGTGAGCCTGCTGCCCATCATCTTTGGGCGACACACCCTGAGCTTTTTGCGCCAGAACGTGGCCATGCTCGTCTTTTTGCTGCTCGTCCTCGCCAGTGCTTTTTTTGGCACCGACAACGAACGGCTCATGGCGCCGGCCGCGGTGGTTTTTTATCTCCTGATTGCCACGATCATCGAGCGTTACCTCTACCCCAGCCCGCTGGCTGTGGGCGTGCTCTTGACCGGTGGTTTTTTGGCGAGCTGGCAGCACTTTATGGGGCGCTATCCCTTACCCAACCGTGAGCTCACCCTCGTGCTTTCACTTGGCTCGCTGCTGGCCGTCAGCCTGGTGAGCGCCGTGGTGGGCTACTGGCGCTCACCCCCCGCCTCTCCGGGCGACGAGCGGCTGCTCACCAACGAAGGGGCTGGCGGATGACACCGCTGCTCCCGTCCGGCGTCGTCACATGCTCACCACGTCCCACCGGCCGGACAAACGCAAAACATCTCACGACACCCGACGGAACGTCAGACGTCCGATCGTCGACACGTACTTGCGGCCACGCCGCACATAATCCAGGGGGTTGGCCCCTGTCTTCGACTCGCCGCTGCGCCGCTCCGTGCACACATAGGGCACTTCGACGATACGCACCCCCGCACGCTGGGTGCGGGCCAGCAGATCGATGCAGTATTCACCATAGTCGCCGCGCAGCTCGAACTGCTGCAGCACCGCACGCCGGCCGGCAATGAAGCCGCTGGTGTAATCGCGAATCTGCCCACCCAAGGCCAACCCGGCGACCAGGTTGATCGCCCGGCTAAAGGCCTGGGCCATCCAGGAATGCCCAACGTCCTGCCCGCCCGGCACATAACGCGAACCAACCGCCAGATCGTAACCGCCGCCCACGACTGCTTCGACCAGATCGCGCACCCGTTCGGGTGGCATCGAAAAATCGCAGTCCATCCACACGACGACATCCCCGTCGCTGTCACGAATGCCCCGGGCAATCGCGCTCGTCAAACCGGACTCGCCAATGCGGCGGACCAGGTGCACGCGCGGGTCCGCCGCCTGACGGGCAGCCACCATCTGCCACGTTCCGTCAGGCGAATCATCGTCCACTACCCAGACATTGGTGGGGTAGTGGGCGCTGGCCAGTACCGCGTCGATGAGCGGGCCAATGTTGTCGCGCTCGTTGTACGTCGGCATCACGACCGATACGCTGGTCACCATTTGATTCCTTCGCTAGACAATGTGTCACGGTATTCTGGCGGAGTCCGCATCTGGGGATGCGGACCCTCCCTTCATGGTTCGATCGTGACCTTCCCGCAGTTCGCGGCTGGCGCCAGCACGGCACCGTCAGGCTGGCGCAGTTGTACGACGATCTGGTACTCGCCGGCCGGCACCAGTGGATTCAGATTGACGTCGTAATCATCGCGTACGATCTCACCCACCTGCCAGCGTGTCATGGGAAAAAAATTCAGCGTGCTGTCCGGCCGTTCCAAACTGGCGCCCCACACCTGTCCTTGATCGTCGACCAAGCGAACCACCGCCTGGTAATCGTCTGCCAGCTGCATCTGCGCCTGCCAATACAGCGTGACGTGCGTCCAGCCGCTGGGCGGGTGGGACGCCTCATCGGTCGCCGGGACTGGACTGGCATCCAGCTGGCAACCTGCCAGCCGCACGCGTCCACCGGCCAGGGGTGGTGCATCCACAACGGTGGCGCTGGCCGGTACCGACGACAACCGGTAGCGGGTGGCATAGCCCCGCAGCTCAATCCCTGCCGGGTACTGTTCGGTCACCAGGGGGAAACGCCCACCCAACCAGGCACGCACCAGGTTTGACGGGTCGCTGCCCTCCTGGTGCGAAAGCACCAGCCACAACGTGTCAGCCCGCGCTGCCAGTGATTCGAGCTGAGGTGCCACCTGATCCTCGCTCGACAGCGGTGTGCCAAACGGTGCCGCGACCGGGGCCCGACCGGTGTAGTAGCGATCGAACGGCAGGCGTGCGTAGTCGACATGCACCAGCACCTGATCGCTGGGTGTGGCATGTTGGTTCAGGTAGCCGGCCGCAGTGCGCCAGTCTTCGCGCCGGTAGGCGGGGTCGTTGTGCCACACGTACGGCAGCGCCAACAGGGTCACGGCCAACAGCGTCACCGCGGCTGCCACGCCGGCCACGCGAACACGGTTCCACAGCCAGTCGATCCCGTGTGCCCAGGTGACGGCCACGGCTGGCGCCAAAAAGATGAAATAGCGGGTTTCGGCAAACACCGTTCCGTCGCGCGCCAGGAGCAGGTTCCCCACCAGCAGGGGCACCACCAACCAGGTCAACAAGTAGAGCCGGTGCCGGCCAACCACCACACCCAATACCAAAGCCAACCCGCTCACCATGCCGGCCAGCGTGATCACCGCTGGTGACCACGGCACCTGGCGCACCGTATAGGCTTGAAGCAAGGTGATCAAATTGCCAGCCAGGTTGGAAAATGGCTGACCCGGCTGTGCTTCACTGCCGGCGACCTGCCAGGCCGCCCAGGCCAGCGGCAGGAGAAGCACCACCGTCAGCAGCAGGGTGAAAGAACCTGTCCACGCGATTCGTTGGCGGCTGAACGATTGGCCGCCACCCGGCGCTGGCGGCCGCGCCAGTGCCAACAGCCACCAGACGCCCGCCACCGGCAGCAAAAAGGCCGCAAAGAGATAACTGTAACATGCAGCCAGCAAACCGGCGACCGCAACAACCGGCCAGACCAGGCGTGGTGGGTTGGTGTCGGCTGCCAATAACCGTAACCAGGCGTACAGGCCAATCAGACCGAACGTGGTTGCCGGTCCAAACATGCGTGCTTCCTGGCTGTACCAGACCAGGAACGGGTTGAACGCCACGAACAGACCCGCCAGCAGCGCTGCGCGCCGGCTGCCATCACTCAACTGCCGCGCGATCCCATAGACGGGCAGCACAGCGACCGCACCCAGCAGCACACCCAGGCTGCGCACGGCCACGTCACCCGTGCCAAACAGACCGGTCCAACCGTGCAGGAGCAGGTAATAGAGCGGCGGGTGTTTGTCCTCGGTCAGGGCCAGGCCCACCCGGATAATCTCGGCGGCCGGCTTGTTGGCCCAGAACAGGCTGAATGCCTCGTCCAGCCACAGGCTGTGAAACGTCAGCTGCCATGTGCGGACACCCAGGGCCACCAGCAGGAGCAGGGTGGGTACCAGCCATGCCGGCCATTCGTCAACCGCCCACCGGCGCCTGTGTTCTGGCGGTGGGCGGGCAGCCGGGTCGGTATGTTGATGGGGGACAGACACGGCTGCAATCACCGCTTGACAGCCAGACAGTACAGCGACAGCCCCCAGGGCAGGTTACGCCGCCGCAGCCAGGCCGCCTCCGCACGCAGCATGCTGTAGAGCAGACCGTTGAGCCACGCCGGCGGTGGGTGCAAATCGGCCTCAACCGGGGTGCCCAGCCAGCGTCCCAGCAGCCGGCGTGCGGCCGCCAGCGGAAACAGGATGCTGTTGGCATACGTCAGCCGGCGCACGTGCAAACCGGCATCGTCGACCAGCTGCCGCAGATGGCTGGCTGTCATCCGGGCACCGGTTCCGGCTGCGACGTCGTGCGCACTCTCCAACCACGCATGTGCCGAGACGCGGATCAGCAGCCGGCCGAGGGGCTGCAGCAGATTGGCGCAGTCCGCGATAACGGCACGGCTCTCCAGTTCAAACTGGTCGACAGCGTCGTGTGCCAGAATCAGCGCAAACTTTTCGCGGGCAAATGGCAGTTCGTTCAACGATCCTTGTACCAGATCGAGGCGAGCGTGACGCCGGGCGTGCATCAACGCCAGCCAGCTGATATCGATGCCCACCTGGCGCTGCGCGGGTGTCGTCGCCCCAGCCATCCCGGCACCGCAGCCAATGTCGAGCACATTACCTTCGCCGCGCCAACCGTCGGCCTCTAACATGGCATGTGTCACAGCCAGCATGCCGCGCGTCCACCAGTGCACGCCTTCGACCTGGTACAGCGTCGGCAGCGCCGAACCCCGAGTTGTCATCACATCACCTCCAGTTGTACAGGGCCGATCAAAATACGATCGTCCACCGTATCGCCGCGGGTCGTGACCGGCAGTCGTGTCCCGTCTGCACGATAGAAGCCAATCTCCAGCAGATACTTGCCAGGGGCAAGTTCAGCAGGCAGAGGCAGCTGTACCTCATCGACGATCCAATCATTCACCTGCCAGCGGCTGGTGGGATAACTGCCGTTACCGGGCTGCTGGTCGCGCCCGCTGAGGAACCGTCCGTCTGGTGCGAGCAGATGAACGAAGAAGGTCCAGTCTTCGGTGATCGGCGCCAGTGGCTGCCACCACAACCGCACCGGCACAAAATCGCCGGGGTGGTAGACCGGCACATGATTCTGTTGATCTGCGCTGGGTAGGGCATAGCCACTGAGGCGTGCGCGACCGGCCCACACGGTGTTGTCGACCGTGGCGGGCGGCAAAGCCGGTTCGCTGCCGGCCGGCACCTGATACAACGTCGCGTAAACCTTGCCACTACGATCGAAGATCTGCTGCCGGATTTTGGCCTGGGGGAACATCTCAGGCAGCAGCAGGGGGGTGCGAAAGTCCTCATCGTTGATGACGGCGTACGTGATCGGCTGCGTGCTGGCGGCCGGCGCGACGAAGATCGATCGCCCATCGAAACTCGTGGGCGGCACGCCGTCGCGCCAGGCAAATGCCAGGGTCGTGTGAGTTACCGGACGCGGGGTGAGATACGTGGGGGCAGCCGGTGGCTGCGTATCGATCTGACCAGCCAGCTGCCACAGACCCTCGTCGAAGGCGTAAAACAGATCGGGTGAGTTGGCCCAACGGTCGAAATAGTCACGCACCGCCGTACCAGCCGACAACAGCACGGCCAGCAGCACCGCCGCCCCGGCGTAGAAACCGGGTCTCCGGAACAACGACTTTCCCGATGTCTGGCGTGTCGACCAGGTGCTGGTCGCCTTGTTCCACAACATAGCCAGCCCAACGGCAGTCAACACAGCAACCAGCGGCACCGCACCCAGGGCGCGGCGAAAATGCGGCGCATAGTCGCTCAGAATCGTCGGCGCCAGCATCAGCAACAGCGTCGCCAGAATCCAGGGATAGGGCAGAGTGCGCCAGCGCCAGAACGTCAGGCCGAGACCCAGATAGAAGAACAACCCAAGGAACAGGTCGAACACCGGACGTCCGGGCAGGTTATTGCGTGGGTCTACGTCGCCAGCCAGGCTGAACATGCCCAGCGTGGCCAGCGTGTTATGCACGGTCGTCTGTAACGGCGTGGTGCTGCCGTCACCTTCGCCCACGACGGCAATTTGCCGCGAACGCAGCAGCAGCAGCTCCGAGTTCTGTGCCCACGTCACGACGATGGGCGCGGCAACGATACTGGCGGCTGCGACCCATACGATCACGCCGCGCCACCAATTGCGCCTGGCCGGGGTTACGACGTCGGCACGGGCAGCGCGTGGTGTCACAAAGCGCGGCCACAACCAGCCAATGACCAATACCCCGGCGGCCACCGCGGGGAACAGCCGCCCGGCCGGGTAGGTGTATAAACCCAGACCACCCAGGATACCTGCCAGGACCCACATCGCCAGGCGAGAAGTGCGCAGTGCCCTCAGAAGGGCCCACAGCATAGGGCACAGCAGCAGCGGCACCAGACCCGGCTCATACCCAATCCGGCTGGCGTGGATGGCCCAAAAGAGGATCGTCTGTACGACCGCGGCCCACAGCGCGAACGATGGCGGCAGGCGCCGGTCCCACTGGCGCAGCTCGTGGGCCAGAAGCCACACCGCCGGCACCGTCAGGGTGCCGACCAGCGCCGCCACCCCACGCTGCACCACCGGGTCGATCCCAAACAGCCGAAAGGCCAGGGCGGTCAAATACACAAACATGGGTTCGACCCCAAAATTGCCGGTGAAGACAATCGGGCGGTATCCGGGGTTCGTGAGCAGCCGCCAGGCCTCCAGACCCTCGTAGGCTTCGTCATAGTGGAAGCCTGGCGGTGTGACG
>JAYRNS010000244.1:0-2348 GCA_041912075.1 Anaerolineae bacterium | reverse complement strand
TACCCCGGCCGCGAAGCCGAGCTGCGTTACATTCCCCTGGGTGTCGGCGTGGTGATCCCACCCTGGAACTTCCCCGGCGCGATCATGGGCGGCATGACCATCGCCAGCCTGGTGGCCGGTAATACAGTGGTGCTCAAACCCGCCAGCACCTCACCCTGGATCGCCTGGACCCTGGCGGAGATGCTGTACGACGACCTGCGTCTGCCGCCCGGTGTGCTCAACTTCCTGCCCGGCCCCGGCGGCCGCATGGGTGATGCCCTGGTGGATCATCCGCTGACGCGTTACATCGCCTTTACCGGTTCCAAGGAAGTAGGTCTGCGCATCT
This sequence comes from Anaerolineae bacterium, assembly GCA_041912075.1. Classification (GTDB taxonomy): domain Bacteria; phylum Chloroflexota; class Anaerolineae; order SSC4; family Amarolineaceae; genus SSC4. The sequence continues at coordinate 2,023 of JAYRNS010000244.1, read as the reverse complement.
TCGAGCGCGCTTCGGTCCTGCAGCCGGGTCAGAAGTGGCTCAAACGCACCGTCCTGGAGATGGGTGGCAAGGACGCGATCCTGGTCGACGAAACGTCGGACCTCGACGCCGCGGCTGATGCGATCGTGGCCTCGGCCTTTGGCTTCCAGGGCCAAAAGTGTTCAGCCTGCTCACGCGCAATTCTGGTCGATGAGATTTACGAACCGGTGGTGGAAAAGGTGGTCCAGCGCGCCGAAAAGATCACCGTCGGACCGACGCAGGACCCCAACAACTGGATGGGGCCTGTCGTCGATGCTAAGGCCTATGCCAAGATGATGGAATACATCGAGACGGGTACACAGGAAGGCAAGCTGCTGCTCGGTGGCAAGGCGCTCTCACCCAACCCCACCAACGGCTATTTCGTGCTCCCGACCATCTTTGGTGACATCGATCGACAGGCCCGGCTGGCCCAGGAAGAGATCTTTGGCCCCATCCTGGCCGTGATTCGCGCCAACGACTTCGAGGATGGTCTGGCGGTGGCCAACAACACCGAGTATGGCCTGACCGGCGCCGTTTTCAGCCGCCAGCGGGCGCGCCTGGAACGGGCGCGTGAGGAATTCCATACCGGTAATCTGTACTTCAACCGCAAGTGCACCGGTGCGCTCGTAGGGGTCGAGCCATTTGGCGGCTTCAACATGAGCGGCACCGATTCCAAGGCTGGCGGGGCCGACTATCTGCTGCTGTTTACACAGGCCAAGGTCATCAGCGAAGCGATTTAACGGGTATGGCAGAAAAACAACTCGCAGTACGTATGCACACCACCAGCGAGGGCATTGGTCGCGGTGAGCCGCAGCCACGCCTCGCTGGTGTGATGATCAAAGACCTGCACGGGGACGGTGACGACCGCCAGATTTTCCGTGAGATCATACGCGTGACCGACCCGTTTTTCAGTGAAGGGTTCGGCCAGCTCAGTTACGCCCTGATGTACCCCGCCTCGGCCAAAGCGTGGCACATCCACCAGCAGCAGGTCGACTGGTGGTACGTGCCCATCGGGGCCCTGAAACTGGCGCTGCACGACCTGCGCCCCGGCTCGCCCACCTATCAGCAAACCCAGGAAATCCTGCTGGGACCCGACTACGGCCACAAAGTGGTCAAAATCCCACCGGGTGTGGCGCACGGCTGCAAGGTCCTGGGCGGGGTCACCCACCTGTTCTATGTCACGTCCAACATCTACAACCCCGCCGACGAAGGACGCATCCCGCACGACGACCCGGGGATCGGGTACGACTGGCTGGCGCTGCCGGCGATCAAATAGGGGTTGGGTGTTAGGGTTCAGGGGTTGGGGTTCGGTGCCAGGCACTGGCCCGTCACTTGTTCAGAGATAAGATGGGTGCGGCCCGCGCGCCTCATGTGAGGCGCCGATAGCGCTCGGCGCGCCAGATCAGCCAGCGTAATCCCTGGTCGACCGTGATGGCGATGATCGTGACGGCAATGACGGCGGCCAGGATTTTGTCATCGTAGTCCTGACTGATCCCTTCGCGCATCAGCGCCCCCAGACCACCGGCATCAAAAAACGCGGCCACCGTGGCGATGGCGATCGTCGCCACAGCCGCCACGCGCACGCCGGCCAGGATCACCGGTGTCGCCAGGGGCACCTCCACCTGGCGCACGATCTGCCAGCCGCTCAGCCCCATGCCGTGCGCCGCCTCCAGAATCGCCGGATCGACCCCACGAATGCCGGCCACCACGTTACGCACCAGGATGGCCTGGCAATAAACCACCAGGGCGACGACGGTCGGCCAAAACCCGAGACCCATGATCGGAATCAGCAGCACCAGGAGCGTAATGCTGGGGATGGTGTAGAGCACACTCAACGTCCCCATCACCGGTGCATACCAGCGCCCCCGGCGCGCCAGAAATATCCCCAGCGGCAGCGCAATCACGATCGAGATCGCCAGTGCGACGACCACAATCACCAGGTGCTGCTGCGCGGCCGTCAGCACCTTGCCTGGATTCTGGAGAAGATAGCCCACGCGTTACGGCC
>JAYRNS010000243.1:0-3801 GCA_041912075.1 Anaerolineae bacterium | reverse complement strand
GATGCCCGCGGCATCCTGACCGATTTGCAGACGACCGATGGCGGCTACGTGCTCAAAGAGTACAACTGCCCCTATCATGAGCTGGCGCAGGAGCATCGCGAGATCTGCGAAATGGAACAGACCATGATGGCGCAGGTGCTGGCGGCCGATGTCGAGCTGACCCAGTGTATGATGGACGGCCACCACGGCTGTCACTTCAACGTTCTCCCACGCAAAGCAGCCGTACCGCTGCATGCGCAATCTTCTTGAAAACAAAACGCGGAAAGGGACTAGATTTTCACTTATGGCTTCCGAACTGGTAATCAAAGACCTGCACGTGACGGTCCAGGATAAAGAGATTCTCAAAGGTGTCAATTTGACCGTGCGTCAGGGCGAAACCCACGCCCTGATGGGGCCAAATGGCTCGGGCAAAAGCACACTGGCCTATGCAATCATGGGACACCCGCACTACGTGATCACCGAGGGCGACATTCTGCTCGATGGTGTCAGTCTGCTGGAGATGGAGCCCGACGAGCGCGCCAAGGCCGGTATCTTCCTGGCCTTCCAGTACCCCACGGCGATTCCCGGTGTCAGCCTGGCCAATTTCCTGCGCACCGCCGTCAGCAATGTGCGCGGGTATCGCGACCAGGCACCCAAGGAAGAGAACGGCAATGGTCACACGGCCAAGGTCGTCGGCTCTGACCTGATGCCGATGAAGGAATTTCGTAAGGAAATGCGCGACAAGATGGCCAAGCTCGGTGTCGACCCGACGTTTGCCAACCGCTATCTGAACGAGGGGTTCTCCGGCGGCGAAAAGAAGCGCGTCGAAATCTTGCAGATGGCGATGCTCAATCCCAAGATCGCCGTGCTCGACGAAACCGATTCAGGTCTCGACATCGATGCGCTGCGCACCGTGGCCGAAGGGGTCAACAAGCTGATCGGCCCCGAAATGGGTGCGTTGGTGATCACCCACTACCAGCGTCTGCTCAACTACATCCGCCCCGACTTCGTCCACGTCTTTTTCGATGGCCGGGTCGTGCTGTCGGGTGGTCCTGAGCTGGCCCTCGAGCTGGAAGCGCGTGGTTACGACTGGGTACGCGAGCAGTTTGGCGAAGAAGTTGCCTTTTACGTAACGCATCACGATTGAAGGAGATCAAAAGATGGCAACCGAAAGTGATCGTGCAGTTCTTGCCGATGTCAAACAAGAATACCAATACGGCTTCTCCGACCCGGAAAAGTACGTTTTCAAATCGGGACGTGGCCTGACCCACGAGCTCATCGACCAGATGTCGGACATGAAGAATGAACCCGACTGGATGCGCGAGTTCCGCCACCGGTCGATGGACATTTTCCTCTCCAAGCCCATGCCGACCTGGGGTGCTGACCTGAGCGAGATCGACTTCGATAACATCTATTACTACGTCAAGCCGGTCGACAAACAGGGCCGCAGTTGGGAAGAAGTGCCCACCGAAATGAAGAACACCTTCGATCGCCTGGGCATTCCGGATGCGGAGCGTAAATTCCTGGCGGGCGTCGGTGCGCAGTACGAGTCCGAGGTGATCTACCACTCGCTGCGCGAGGAATGGCAGAAGCTGGGTGTCATCTTCCTGGACACCGACAGTGGTCTGCGCGAATACGAGGACGTCTTCAAAGAATACTTTGGCACCGTGATCCCGCCGACCGACAACAAGTTTGCCGCGCTCAACAGCGCCGTCTGGTCGGGTGGCTCGTTCGTCTACGTGCCCAAAGGTGTCAACCTGGATATTCCGCTGCAGGCCTACTTCCGCATCAACGCACAGAATATGGGCCAGTTCGAGCGCACGCTGATCATCGTCGAAGAAGGGGCCAACGTACACTATGTCGAAGGCTGCACGGCGCCGGTGTATTCCAGCGACAGCCTGCACAGCGCGGTGGTCGAGATCATCGTCAAAAAGGGCGGTCACTGCCGCTATACCACGATCCAGAACTGGTCGAACAACGTCTACAACCTGGTGACCAAACGTGCCATGGCGTACGAAGACGCACGTATGGAATGGATCGACGGCAACCTCGGCTGCCTGGCCGAAGGCTCGACGGTTACGACGCCGGGTGGGATTAAGACGATCGAGGCGCTGGAGGTGGGTGACGAGGTCTTGTCGTACGACGAGCAGGCGGGTCAACTCTGTTTCCGGCGCGTCGCAGGCAAACAATTCTCTGGCTATCAGCCCGTGCACACCGTGCGCGTCGGCGAGCGCCAGCTCAGCGTCACGGCCAATCACCCGTTCTATTCGTACGTGTACGATCCGAGCATAGCCAAGAAGGCCGGTCGTTACAACCTGGCCTATGTGCGCGCGGATCACCTTCAGGAAGCGATCATCCCGGCCGCCTCGCTGCCTTACGGCCGGCCACACCGGCTGCAGATGCCCGAGCTCGTAACGCAGTTTGCGTCGGGCAACCAGTATGCCGCCGATCTGACCATGGAACGCGCACGTGACTCACGGCTGGCTTCTATGGACACCACCACCGATGACATCATGTGGCTGTTCGGTTATTGGATCGGCGATGGCAACGTCGAGGTCAAGCCGGCGCAGACACCCGGTGTCATGCGTTGGGGCAAAGTCGGTTTCTCGACGCCAGCCAACGACCGGGCGCGTGAACGACTGACACAAACGATGGCGGCGGTGATCGAGGCCGAGCCCACCGAACGCGTCGATGGTCTGCACCTCTCCTGGAGCAGCAAGGAACTGGTGGAATTCCTGCAGGTCAACGGCTTCACCGGCAAAGCCGACAGCAAACGCGTACCGGCCTGGGTTTGGTCCCTGCCCGAGTCACAGCGTCTGGCCTTCGTGGCCGGCTACCTGGACGCCGACGGCCATGTGCAGCCACCGCGCAGCTTTGTGCTGAAGTCGGTCAACCGCGCGCTGCTGGAGGATGTGGCATCGCTCCTGGTGACCCTGGGCATCACGCCACGTATCCAGACCGAGTTCGACGAAGATCGTCGTGTGACGATCCAGGGTGTCGAGTGTGTGGCGCACGGCGCGTACCGTCTGGTCATGCCGCCGGATGCGCGCCTGTTCGACCACATCAGCTCGCGCCTGCGTCAGGCGGCGGAAGCCTGCCCGCCCCTGAAACGACCGCACCACCGCCACGTTGGTCGTTCGAACATCACACTGCCCGCCAGTGTGGAAATCGCCGACGTGCAGGTGTCCGAGCCGACACCGTATGCCGTGCCCACCTGGGACATCGAGGTGGAAGGCACTGGCAACTTCGTGGCGCAGGGATTTATCGTGCACAATTCGAAGGTCACGATGAAGTACCCCGCCGTTTACATGATGGAGCCCGGTGCCCGCGGCGAGATTCTCTCCATCGCCTTCGCCGGCAAAGGGCAGCATCAGGATGCCGGGGCCAAGCTGGTTCACTGTGCCCCGAACACCAGCGGGCAGATCATCAGCAAGTCCATCAGCAAAAATGGCGGGCGGGCCAGCTACCGCGGGCTCGTAAAGGTCGAGAAGGGGGCCAAAAACGTCAAGACCAACGTCGTCTGCGACGCCCTGATCCTCGATGCCAAGAGCCGCAGTGACACCTATCCCTACATAGAAATCGCCGAGCAGGACGTGAGTGTCGGGCACGAAGCCAGCGTCAGCCGCATCGGCGAGGAGCAGCTCTTTTACCTGATGAGCCGAGGCCTCCCCGAAGACGAAGCGAGCGCGATGATCGTCAACGGCTTCATCGAGCCTCTCGTCAAGGAGCTGCCGATGGAATACGCCGTGGAGATGAACCGGCTGATCCAGTTGCAAATGGAAGGCAGCGTCGGCTAATTGTTTGCGGGATAGGTACCAACAT
>JAYRNS010000242.1:0-5589 GCA_041912075.1 Anaerolineae bacterium | reverse complement strand
CTGTCGGGGGTCGCTGCCTCGGGGCCGACCTTCGCGATCGCCATGATCGGCAGGCGCCGCGTGATGCTGGTCTGCACGGGGTCGAGGCTCAGTGCTCGCGCGGGGCCGGCGATCGGCTGGCCTTGCGCGTTGCGCGTCGCGGTCCCTGCGGCGCTGCCGGTGGCCTGCGCGGAGAAGCTCAGCGCGACGCCGTCGGCGGCCTGCAGGCGCGCCAGGTACGCCACATCGCTCTCAGCGTCGCCCTTCGCCGCTACGGACGGGACGCTCTGGCCGAGCGCGACGAGCGCCTGTGCGCCGGGGGCGATGTTTGCCAGCGCCGGCGCCTCGGTCTCGGTGATCGTGCGCCCCACACTGGTCGCACTATCGCCCAGCTCAAACTCCTCGAAATACAAACCTGTCTGACGCTGCAAGGATCCGCTCACGCCGCGCCTCCATTTGATAGTTGAATCTGATCGGTTGATCCGCTCACTTCTCCCGTCATTGTACTTGTTTCCTGGCAACCCGTCAACCAGTGCGGAATCGTTACTTCACCAGGTTTCCCAGTGCACCACCTCGTCGAACTGGCGCCGGCCACCCGACTGTGGCGGTTGAGTCAGCACGTCGGCATTGAGCGGATAACCAAACGACAAGGCAATCCGAGCCTCCAGATCGGCCGGGAAGCCGAGCAGCTCGCGGCAGGCATCGACCTCGTAGATCGTGGCCAGGCAGGAGCCAACGCCCAGTTCCCAGGCCACCAGCTGCATGTAGGCCGCGGCCTGCCCGGCGTCGAACATGATGCTGAAGCGTACCTCAGGCGGCGGCGTCACCAGGACCACCCCCAGCGCGGCGCCGGCCAGGTGCCCCGCCCAGGTGCCCAGGTGCGACAGGGCGCGCAAACGGGCGCGATCTTGAACGGCAATGAAATGCCAGGCCTGCATGTTCTTGGCCGACTGCGCACGCCGGCCGGCGTTGAGGATGGCCCGCATGGTCTCGTCCGGCAGGGGTACCTCCTGAAACTGGCGCACCGCCCGTTTGGTGCGCACCACGTCAGCGACCGATATCGAGGAACCCATAGCACCTCCTACCACAATGGAAAGATGACCGTTGTACCAGTACCGGTCTAGGAGAATGATAACACTATTTCAGCCTGCAACCAAGACGTCACTCTGCTCAGAAACCTGTGACGTCAGCGCTTTGACTGATTGACCAACGCCGTCTATAATGTTGCCCCAATTCACTTTTCTACCTGCTACCTAGGCACGCAGCAACGGAGGTATCCATGACCGACCACCCAATCGTCACCGAACTCGACCTTTCCAGCGAACGCGCGGCCGAGATACTCGAAGCCGAACATCAGGTCTATCTGCCGTCACCCGACGTGGTGGAACAGGCCTACATCAAGGACTACGACGCCGAATACGCTCAATCGGTGGCCGACCTGGAAGGCTTCTGGGCAGCACGGGCCCAAGAACTGGACTGGTTCGAGCCGTGGGACAAGGTGCTCGATACCTCCAAAGCACCCTTCTACCAGTGGTTCGTGGGCGCCAAAACCAACATTGCCTACAACGCGCTCGACCGCCACGTCAAAACCTGGCGCAAGAACAAGCTGGCCATGATCTGGGAAGGCGAGGATGGCAGCCAACGCACGTTTTCGTACTTCCGCCTCTGGCAGGAGGTCAACAAGTTCGCCAATGTCCTGCGCAGCATGGGCGTCAAAAAAGGCGACCGGGTCACCATCTATATGCCGCGTATCCCTGAGCTGATCATTGCCATGCTGGCCACGGCCAAGGTCGGTGCGATCCATTCCGTAGTGTACGGCGGTTTCTCTACCGAGGCGCTTGCCGAGCGCATCGAAGACGCCCGCAGCCGGCTGCTGATCACCGCCGATGGTGGTTTTCAACGCGGCAAAGTGGTCGAGCTGAAGAAAATCGCCGACGAAGCGGTCAAACGGTCTGGTTACGTCGAAGTGGTCATCGTAGCCCGGCACAGCCACAGCCCGGTCAGCATGGAATCGGGCCGCGACTTCTGGTACCACGATCTGATGGGGCTGCCCATCGCCAGTACCAAATTCGAGACCGAAGTGATGGACGCCGAGGACCCGCTCTTTATCCTCTACACCTCGGGCACGACCGGCCGCCCGAAAGGTGTCTTGCATACTCACGGCGGCTACCAGGTGGGAATCAGCACCACCCTCAAATGGGTGTTCGACCTCAAAGACGAAGACCGCTGGTGGTGTGCCGCCGATCCGGGCTGGATCACCGGGCACAGTTACATCGTCTACGGACCGCTCATTCTAGGGGCCACCAGCTTTATGTACGAAGGTGCACCCGATTTCCCCTATCCTAACCGCTGGTGGGCGATGGTCGAAAAATATGGCATCACCGTGCTCTACACGGCCCCCACTGCGATCCGCGGCTTGATGCGCTTTGGTGAAAGCTGGCCCAGCCGCCACGACCTCAGCTCGCTGCGGCTGCTGGGCAGCGTCGGCGAGCCGATCAACCCTGAAGCCTGGCGCTGGTATTACCGGGTCATTGGCAAGGAACGCTGCCCCATCATGGACACCTGGTGGCAAACCGAAACGGGCGGCTTTATGATCACCCCACTGCCCTGTGTGCCGCTCAAACCCGGTTCCGCCACGCGCGCCTTCCCCGGCATCGAGGTCAAAGTGGTCAACGAAGAAGGCATGGAGTGCGGCCCCAACGAGGACGGTTATCTCGTCATCACCAAACCGTGGCCGGCCATGCTGCGCACCGTGTACGGCGACCCGCAGCGTTATGTCGACCAATACTGGTCACGTTTCGGGCACAAAGGCTGGTATACGACCGGTGACAGTGCCCGTCGCGACGAAGATGGTTACGTCTGGATCATCGGCCGAATGGACGATGTCATCAAGGTCGCCGGCTACCGCCTGGGCACGGCTGAAGTCGAAAGCGCCCTCGTCAGCCACGATGCAGTCGCCGAAGCGGCCTGCATTGGTGTGCCCGACGAAGTCAAGGGCAACGTGATCCACGCCTTTGTCATTCTGCGGGCCGGCGCGGCCAAACCGACCGAAGAGGAGCTCAAGCTGCACGTCCGCAAAGAAATGGGCCCCATTGCCGTGCCGGCCAAGGTCGAGATCGTGGACAGCCTGCCCAAGACCCGCTCCGGCAAGATCATGCGGCGCGTGCTCAAGGCCAAAGCCCTCGGCCTGCCCATGGGCGACCTGACGACACTGGCGGACTAAACACCTGGAGCCGCCATTCGTGATTCGCGTATTCGAGTCACCATTCGTGGACGGCATGCGCGCTCATGCCCGGGCATGATCGAGGTTTTGCGTGTTAGTCGAACTGACTATTCGTGATTTCGCCATTATCGATGAACTGCACCTGACGTTCGGTCCGGGCTTCAACGTGCTGACGGGCGAGACCGGTGCCGGCAAGTCGATCATCATCGACGCTGTGGGGCTGCTGCTGGGCGATCGCGCCTCGCCGGAGATGGTGCGCAGCGGCACCGAGCGCGCGACGATCGAGGGCATCTTCACCCTACCCGCAGCCATCGCCGCCGCGCTGCAGCCTGTCCTGGATGACAATGGTCTAACCGGGGACGAACACGGGCTCATCCTGGCGCGCGAGATCCGCCGTAACGGTCGCAGCATCAGCCGGGTCAACGGTTATGCAGTCAACGCCGGCCTGCTCACCGAAATCGGTGGCGCGCTGGTCGACATCCACGGCCAGAGCGAGCACCTCTCCTTGATGGCAGTCAAACACCACGGCGAGCTGCTCGATCGTTACGCCAACCTGGAGGGCATGCGCGGCAATCTGGCGCGCCTGGTGCGTGAGCTGAATGCCACCCGCAAAGAGCTGGCCGCGCTGCGTCGCGACGAACGTGAACTGGCCCGCCGCATCGATCTGCTCACGTTCCAAACCAACGAGATCGATACGGCCAACCTCAAACCGGATGAAGACCAACAACTGGAAATCGAGCTGCGCCGTCTGGCCAATGCCGAACAACTAACCAAACAGTGCGAGCTGATCATCACCGCACTGGAAGAGGGCGGTGACGAACAGCGCGCGGCCCTGGACCTGATCGGTCAGGCCAGCCATGCCCTCGGCAAACTGGCACGCATCGACGCAACCCTCGACCCGATGGTCCGCCAGCTCGACGACCTGGGTGAGCAGCTGCTCGACCTGGCACGTACGCTGCGCGATTACAGCGACGAGATCGAGTTCAACCCGGAACGCCTGCAAGAGGTGGAAGAACGCCTGGCCCTGATCTACAACCTCAAACGCAAATACGGCGATTCGATCACCGACATCCTGGCATTTGCCGCCCGCACCCAGGCCGAGTTGGACAACATCACCCACGCCGGGGAACGGATCGAAACCCTGGCCAGTACCGAAGCACACCTCCTGGGTGACATCGGTGTGCTGGGCACGCAGCTGTCACAGGCACGCCGCGCGGCAGCGGCCAACCTGGCGCGCGCGGTGGAGGCCGAACTGGCCGATCTGCGGATGGAACGGGCCCGTTTCGCCGTCGACATCCGGTGGATCGATGAGGCGGCTGGTGTCCCCGTCGACGCCGCGGCTGCCCCCGGCAGCAATGGCACTGGGGCAGCCAGTGGTGGACAACGCCGGGTCGCCTTCGACACGACTGGCCTCGACCGTATCGAATTTCTGGTATCGGCCAACCCCGGTGAGCCGCCCAAACCCCTGGTCAAGGTCGCCTCTGGTGGTGAGACCTCACGTTTGATGCTGGCACTGAAGACGGTGTTGAGCCAGGCCGATGCCACGCCCAGCCTGATTTTCGACGAAATCGATGTGGGCATCGGTGGGCGTGTGGGGGCAACGGTCGGCGAAAAGCTGTGGAGTTTGCACCAAAATCACCAGGTATTGTGCATCACGCATCTGCCGCAGCTGGCTGCGTTTGGCGACGTGCACTTTCACGTCAGCAAACAGGTGGCCGGGGAACACACCACCACCCTGGTCCAAACACTCACCCCAGAGGCACGGGTCGAGGAGCTGGCGCAGATGTTGGGTACCCCCACCGACGCCGGTCGCCAAAGCGCACACGAACTGCTAACCCGCGTCGATGCGCACAAGACGTCTGCGCTGTCTCTGGCCAACCTGCCAGAAAATTAACCACAAAGAACACACAAGGCACAAAGATTATCAAATATCCTTTTGTGCCTTGTGTGTTTTTTGTGGTTCATTACGACCGCCGCACCCGGCGCGCCAGCACGATCACGACCACCGCCAGGACTACGACCAGCAGTGCTAACCCGCCTGTCAGCAGCCAGCTCGTGCCGTTATCCGCAGCGCTGGCACCGGTCGACGCAGGCGTGTCGCTGGTGGCAGTGGCGGCCGGGGTCGCCGCCGGTTGGGTCACTTCTACAGCCACGGCGCCCGCTGTCGGTGTGTTCGTAGGCGGCTCGACGACCGTTACCGGTGTCGCCGTCGGTGGCACGGGTGTTGCGGTGGGTGGCAGTGCCGTGGGGGTTGGTGTTGGTGGCGCGGTCGTGGCCGTCGCTGGTTGGGTGGGTACCGGCGTGGGCTGCGGTGCCGCACGTGTGAACAACGCCACCAGACCGCGGTCGGCAAATCCGGGATAACCAGCCGCTGGTGGATAGGCGCT